>CALBXO010000041.1 GCA_937890335.1 uncultured Pseudomonadota bacterium
CCACCGAGAATTCGACCGTCGCTGTCTTGCCAGCCAGAGCCTTCTTCTCCGCCTGCGCGACGAGACGATCCTGGTGGTAGAGACGCAGGTGCTCGACGCCGCCTCCGTTGTCCCGGACCTCGATTTTTATCTTCGCCTTGGTTCCGCCGACGGCATCCCCAGTCTGCGGTGAGACAATCCGTACCGCCGGCGGCGGGCTCCATGCCTTGGTCAGCGCGTCCACCTTCACGGCGCCGCGGCGCGGCCCCAATACGTGGCGCAGCAGGTCGGGGACATGGTAGCGCCGACGGAAACGCTCCAGCGGGTGGGCGCGACCGTCCACCAGCCAGGCGACGTGACGCCCGCCGCCCTCCGAGCCGTCGAACGCGCCTGCCGGGGTCCAGGCGATCCACTCGCCCTTCGTGTCCACAAACAGCGTGACCGCCACCGAGTCCGCCGTGTCCGTCCAGAAGCAGACTGTGCCGTCCGCGGCCACGCCCGCCACAAATCCTCCGGGCGAGGCGACGACCTGCCGCAACCCTGCGGCGCCCCCTACCTCCGTCGCGGCACCGCCGGCCGCTGGCACCCGTGCCACGCGGCCGTCGGTACGCGCAACAAAGACGCTGCCACCCAGCGCCGCCACCGACGAGACCTTTCCGTCCACCTTCAGGTGCACCTCCGCGCCGCCGCGCACGGCGTACGCTTTGTCGTACTTCACATAGGCCGTCACATCGCCGCTGACCGACACCGACCGGGCGCCCCGGGGATAGGCCGCCACCTTGCTCTCGACGCCGGTGCGTACGTTGAAGGCTTTGGTGTCGTGGTACGCGTCCACCCAGAGCGTCTTGCCGTCCGGCAGAAACGTGAGGTTCGTGGGAGTGGTCACGTGGACCTGCCGGTCCTTCTTGCCGGCGCCCGTGCGCAGCTCAATGTCGCCGTCGTCGTACGCCACAGCGGCCCACGCCCCATCTGGACTGAAGGCAATTCCGGTCACCGCGTGCCGGTCGCCCTGCCACCCACCGGGCGCGCGCCCGCCGGTCAACACGTTCCAGATCTGCACCTCGCCCCCCCGCGTCCCGAGGGCGACGTGCCGCCCGTCGGCGAGCGCAGTCAGCGCCGACGCGCTCAGCCGCGTGCCGGACAACGACGCGCGCTCGACCTTCCCGTCCAGGTCCCACACGCTCGCGTCACCGCCGCGCCCAAGCACCGGGCTCAGGCCATGTGTCCCCAGCGCCCGGCCGGTCCAGGGTGTCTTGTCCTTGCCGTCACGGGCCGCCTCACCGGAGTTTGGGTCCAGGCTGTAGGTGCCGGATTGCCCGCTGCCGAGCAGCATTTTGCCGTCGGGCGCCCACCGGACAATGCCCCGCGCCCCATCCTCGATCCAGCGAGGGCCACGCTCGCGCTTGTCGGCATCCCACAGCTGTATGTACGCCCCGGTGGTCACAGCCCACAGGTTTCGCGCCGGGTGCTGGGTCAGGTGGCGCACGTCAAACACGCCCCAACCGCGCCGGTCCACGAGCTCGAGGCCGCCGTCCACGTCCAGCCAGCTGACGTGCCCATTGGACGCACCGATGGCCAGCGTCTTGTGGTCCCGACTCCATGCGCAGGCGCTGGGCTTGTCCGTGACAGCCCCCTTGGCGACGACCTTCCCGCTCGGGACCTCGACAATCACCACGACCTTGTTGCCCCCCACCAGAGCAGCAAAGTGGTGGTCCGGCGTCACGCAGACGGCGACGGTCTCCCACACAGGAGTCTTGACGGTCCCCACCTGTCCGCGCGTCAGATCAAACTGGAGCAGCTCGCCTTTGTAGTCGTGCAGGACCAGGGCCCGCGTCCCATCCGGGCCCAGAATGACAAACTTCATCCGCTCGCGGGCAGGCAGGTCGAACGAGCGCAGCACGCCGCCGTCCCCGTCCCAGAACTTGAGGGTCTTGTCCTTGCCCAGCGTGACCGAGGTGAGCGCACCGCCCACCTCCACCACGTCCGCGTGGACGACGTCGTCGGTGTGGCCGGTCTGCAAGACCAATTGGGGTTGGGCGGCGGCGGACGACCCCATGGTGAGAACCGCCGCCACAACGAACATCACTTTGGTACGCATCGGACCCTCCCGCGCGCGCAGAGTAGCGCGCGCAAAAGAAGTTGTCGCGGCGGTTGGATGCGCGTCGGGTCCGCCCTATACTGCGCCGCGTTCACCTCGGAGGCGGAAAGTGATGAAGCGTTGGATTGGTTTGTTTGTCGTCGGCGTCGTCGGGGCGCTCGTGTGTTGGGCCAGCGTTGCAGGGGCGTGGCCCAATGATCCGGAGGCGGACCCAAAGGCGGACCCGCCCAACGACCCGGGCTACATCCAGTTCAACGACGAGGGGCAGGTCACAGGTGGGCAGTGGAACCTCTGGTCCTTTGTGCCCGAGATCTGGCAGCAGACCACCAACTTCCGAGAGGCCGAGATCGCGCTCGGTACCGGCATGCACGCCGACCGCGCCTGGCAACGGACGACCGGGCGCACGGAGGTTGTCATCGCGGTGCTCGACTCCGGCGTTCGCTGGGGCCGGCCAGATCTGATCAACCAGTTCTACATCAACGCCGGTGAGCTCGACGCCCACCGCCCCGCCGTGCCCGACGACTACGAGGGTGACCCCTTTGACGTCAACGGCGACGGCGTCTTCAACATCAAGGACTACAGCCACTTCTTCCCCGACGCGGAGACGGCGCGGCTCGACGGCGCGCCCGGCAACCAGAACGGCCGCCTCGACCCGCAAGACCTGATCCGGCACTTCAGCGACGGAACCGACGACGACAACAACGGCTACATCGACGACATCTCCGGCTGGGATTTCTTCTGGAACGACAACGACCCGCACGACGACACGGACTTCGGCCACGGGGACGGCGAGGCGCACGACTCCGCCGCAGAGGGCGACAACGGCATTGGTGACCTGGGTGTCTGCCCCGGTTGCCGGGTGCTCATGTGCCGCGCGGGCGACTCCTTTGTGGTCGACGCCAACGACTTCGCCGGCGCAGTAACCTTCGCCGTGGACTCCGGCGCCAGCGTCATCCAGGAGGCCCTGGGCTCCATCAACAACACCACGTTCTCGCAGGAGGCCATCGAGTACGCCTACCAGAACAATGTAGTGGTCATCGCCTCCGCCGCCGACGAGCTCAGCTTCCACCACAACTTCCCCGGCACGAACAACCACACGGTCTACGTGCACGCCGTCGTCCATGACGAGGGCAACCGGGACGACTCCACCACCTTCCTCAACTACAACAACTGCACAAACCACGGTGGCCAGCTGCTCCTGTCCACACCGGGCGGCGGCTGCTCGTCCGAGGCCACGGGCAAGACCGCTGGCCACGCCGGCATCATGTACTCCGCGGCTCTGGACGCCGCGCTCGATCCCCCCATCACCGCCGAGGAGATACGCGGCGTGATGATCATGAGCAGCGACGACATTGACGTGCCGGAGTCGCGCCAGGGTGGCCGCGAGGGGATGCCGTGCACCGAGGCGGACGCCGACGAAGTCTGCGGTCGGGACGGGCTGTTCCGCTGCTTCCTGCCGAGCCAGAACCGGGAGAACCCCGGCGCGCCGCCGGTAGGCGAATGCTTCAACACCAAGTTCCCGTCAGGCCCCGGTTGGGACTTCCACTTCGGCTACGGCCGCAACAATGTGCGTAAGTCCGTGGACATGATCCTGGACGGCAGGATCCCGCCTGAGGTCGACATCGCCCATCCGCTCTGGTTTGAGACCGTTGACCCGGCCAAGACCCCGACCGTCGAGATCCAGGGCCGCGTCGGCGCCCGCGTCGATGGCCAGCCGGCGCGCTACGCCGAGTACAACTACGAGGTCGAGTTCGCCCTTGGCGCAGACCCCAAGGGCGGCTGGACCCTGATCGACCAGGGCACCACCGAGTCCCTCGACGGCACCATCGCGACCTTCGACCTTACCTCCCTGCCGGACGGTTTTGACTACACGAACCCGCCTACGGAGGCCCACGAAGATGCGGTCACGCTTCGCGTGCGCGTCACGGCCATGGCCGTTGGCGGCGTGGTGGAGAGCGAGTTCCGCAAGACCATCTTCGTGCACACGGACGACTCGCTGATGGAGGGCTATCCGATGTTCGTCGGCGCGTCGGGCGAGTCGTCACCCAAGTTCTACGACATCGACGCTGACGGGAAGGACGAGCTCATCTACATCACCTCCGACGGCACGCTCAACGTCTTCAACGAGGACACGTCCCAGGTGCCGGGCTTCCCGCTGAACCTCGGACGCAAGCTCGGCTATGACGACGACCGCCCGGGCAGTCATCGCAACGCGTGCGCCTTCCGGGAAGACAAGACCGGCTGCAAAGCACAGCGCTACACAATCAGCCCCGACATCTACGAGACCCTCATCGGCTCGCCGGCCATCGGCGACGTCGACAAGGACGGCGACCCCGAGATCGTCGTGTCCACCTTTGACGGTCGCCTCTACGTCTACCACCACGACGGCTCCATGGCCGACGGCTTCCCCGTCAGCACCGACTACGAGCGCAGCGCGGACGCCCGCAGCCCAGACCCGCAGGTGGGCAAGCGCAACACCATGGACCACGGATTCTTCTCCTCACCGGTCCTCTACGACCTCGACGGTGACGGGGACCTGGAGATCATCAACGCCGCCATGGACCAGCACCTCTACGTCTGGGACCACGACGGCTCCACGCACGAGGGTTTCCCCGTCCTGTGTCGCGACGTCGAGGACGGCAACCGCGGCTTCCGCATCGTCGTCAGCCCCGCCATTGGCGACCTGGACCTGGACGGAGAGCCCGAGATGGTGCTCGGCACCAACGAGTACTACGACGAGTCCGTGTCCCGCATGTACATCGTGCGCGCCAAGGGCAACGCCGACCCGGAGGGCCCGTTTGAGCTCGGCGGACCCATCTACAACTTTGGCCTCGTCGGCGAGGTGCTTCCCATGGTCGGTGAGGGCTCGCCGTCCAACCCGGCCATCGCGGACGTCGACTTTGACGGGCGGCCGGAATTCGCCATCGAGGCCATCGCGGGCCTGCCGATCATGTACCAGCTCAACCCGGAGGAGAGCCCGTTTGAGCTCAAGAAGATCTCCCGCGCCGACAACATCACCTTCGGACCCGGTAGCAACTCGCTGGACTCGCCGGCCTACCCGTTGGTCAAC
>CALBXO010000042.1 GCA_937890335.1 uncultured Pseudomonadota bacterium
CGCCGATCTTCCCGGCGCGCTGGCGCTGGCCGCCAGCGTGGTCGCATCACCCGCGCCGGGTGGGGCGCCAAGGTTGCTGCTCGTTGGGGGGCTGCCGGCCGTGACACTCGGGGATGCGATGGACGCCGAGGTGTCGCGGCTTGGCCCACCTGCCACGGCAGACCCGGCGACGGCGGTCGCCGCCGCCTATTGGCTCAGCGGCAACGGCTCGGCGGCGGTGGCGGAAGGTGTACCCAGCCGGTTCGCGGCCGGCGCGGCAAGTTTCGAGACGCCCGAGGGCTCGGTCGTCGGCATCGCGGGCGGCATCACGTACGAGGGCGGACAGGCCGTCGTGAGCGACCAGTTTCAGATCGTGGAGTTCACAGCAGCGGGCGTTGTCGTGCGCGAGCCGGTGACCCTCAAGACTCCGCGGATCGCGCCGCGGGTGGTCGCCTTGCCCGACAAGCGGGTGTTCATCGTCATTGGCGGGGGCGTCCAGACGGGCGGTTTCACGGATCTTGATACCTTGCGGAACCTGGTGGAGATCGTGCCCCTGGCGCCGCCTGTGGCCCGCGGTGTCGCGGTGACCATCTCCATACCGCCGGGCACCTCGGAGGAGATCCTGGCGCTGGTGGGTCCGAGTGCCTGGCCGTCTGTGGTGCTCACGGACGACAACCATCTTGTGGTGATCGGTGGCTTCGCCCTCGACGGGCCGGTCATTCTGGACACCGCACGGGCGCTGCCTGTGGCGTACCGGCTTCAGATTGGGGCCACGACGCCCACGTCCATGGTGCTCGACACGCCAGCGGCCTGGGCTGAGCCCGGGATGGTCAACCTCTTCGCCAGAACCCTCCCAATGCGGGTGACCACCCCCAGCGACGTCTTCCTCTCCGGCGGTTTCGGCATCCCGCAGACGCCGGAGAAACCCCGCCAGGATGCGCTTCAGATCGATCGCGCCACGGGCGGTGTCTCCGTCAGCGTAGATGTTCCGTACTTTGCCATTGGCAGCGCGTCGGTGCCGTTTTCCGACGGGTCGTCGGTTGTCTCCGGCGGGCTTGTCGAGAGCGGCTCCGCGAACCAATTGGCGGTGACGAACTTCTCTGCGCTGAGGGCCGGCGGAGGCCTCGACAATTGTGTTCCGGTGGCCCTGGACGGCGACGAGCCTGAGGACGCAGGCGAGGATGTGCCTCCCGCAGATCTTCCACCCGCCGATCTGCCCATGCCGCCCATGGGCGACGTAGACCTCGACACGCCGGGTGATGTTGCGGATGCACCCGGAGACGTGCCCATCGCCGACGGGGGAGACCCCGACGCGAACATGGACGCGGGGCAGTGACCGCTCGTCCGCTTGCCCCGCGCCGGGGAATCCAGCACGATGTGGGTGCGAAGCCGTTGCCAGTGGCGGCGACTTCCGACCGCAGAAGAACTCCGAAGCAGGAGGGCAGCCCCGGGCGGCCCGGCCCGATGGGGCTGGGTCGCCCGGTCCGCCTCTGCGTCGCCGCGATGATCTTGCTGGTGGGGTGCGCGGCCCCCGCTGAGCCAAAATTGCCCTACAGGGCGCCGATCTTCCTTGAGACCCCTGGCGATGAGCTCGTCATCGACGACCGCGCCCTCGCGCTGGGTGGCGATGTGCGCCGCGACAACTTCCGCGGCGCAGGCTTCCGTGGCTACCGGGTTTTCGGAGGACGATTCACCACCTTGGACCTCGGGTTGCGGCGCATGGAGCCGGGCTCCGACCCGGTGCTCATGGTCTACGGACCGCGCCGCAGCGGCGACCTGTGGGGCAGGGCGGTCCACGTGGATGACGACGGCGCAGGGGGGGGGAATTCTCGCGTGCGTGGGCTGCGGCTGGATGAGCTCGGGGAGTACCTGGTCGTCGTGGGTACCCGTGTCCCCAGCGCCGGACAGTTTGAGCTCGGCGTCCTGTGCACCGACGGCTGCTCTGTGACGCCGTGCCCGGATCTGTCCTGTTCCGAGGAGACCCCCTGCCTGCGCGGTCGCGCCGTGGATGCGCGAGGCTGCGGCACCTGCTCGTGCCTCGACGAATGTGTGACAAGCGCCGACTGCGGCCCCGGCAACGTCTGCGAGCGCGGGGCGTGTCGGGACGATTGTTTCTGCCCTGACAGCGTGGACCGGGTGTGCGGGGAGGACGGTGTGACCTACGCCAATGGCTGCGAGGCCGACTGTGCCGGTGTCTCGGTCGCGGCGGAGGGGCAGTGTCCGGACGTTTGTGAGCTCAATGGCTGTCGGCTCACTTGTCCCCAGGGTTTCCGGCTCGGAGACGACGGATGCCCTACGTGCGCGTGCAACGACGGTTGCGAACGATGTGGCGATGCGTTCGAGCCGGTCTGCACCCAGAACGCGGTCACCTACCGGAACGGCTGCCTCGCTGCCTGCAGCGGCGAGACGGTCGCGTACGTCGGCGAGTGCATCGCGGGCTGCCCGCCGCTTGTCTGTGCGCTGACTTGCGATGCGGGCTATGTCCGCGACGAGGATGGCTGCCAGATTTGCGCCTGCAACGAGGCCCGATGCCCCGAGGGCAACGCCCGTGTCTGCGGCGTGAACGGCGTAACCTATGCCGACGCCTGCGAGCGTGAGCGCGCTGGGGTCGCCCCGGCGTACGATGGCAGCTGCGGAAGATTGTGCCACGGTCGGGCGGAGTGCCCGGACGGCTTCTCGTGCCTGGTGCTCGGCAGCTCACGGACGCTGTGTGAGGACAGCGACGACGGATGCGTCGGCAATTGCATCGCGCCGGAGGTCACGCTGTGCGCCGCGGCCACAGAGTGCCTTGCGGGATTTGACTGCGTGGAGGGCGTCTGCCGCCTTGGGTGCCAGTGCTCGCCGCAGTACAACCCGGTCTGTGGCGAGAATGGACGCACCTATCTCAACGCGTGCGTGGCCCGGTGCGTGCGCGCGACCACCGTGCGGGACGGTGCCTGCTGCGACCCCGGCGCGCTTGACGGCTGTGACCTCGTATGCGACAACGGGTTGGCCGTGGACGTCGACGGTTGCGAGGTTTGTGCGTGCCGCGAGATGGCTCCCTGTGAGTGCCAACCAGTGGACAATCCCGTGTGCGGCTCCGACGGGCGCACCTACCAGAACGCCTGCGAGGCGCGATGTGTCGGGTTGGCGGAGTGGAGTGATGGCGCTTGTCGCTAGCCTCTTTCTGCTGCCTGGGCTCGGGTGCGACGCTGCTTTTGACGACATCACTCCGACCCAGAAGCTCGAAGTGCCGATGTCGATCTTTCCCAACAACGGCAGGCGCGGACAGGCCATCACCGTGATTGCCCTTCCCGCCGTACCCAGTCCCGGGCCCGAAGATCTCGTCCATGTGGTGGATCTGCAGCTGCCCGCGGGTATGCAGGCGCAGCGGATCATCAGCAACGGTGGGTCCGGATGCACGGATGAGCGGGTCGGAGACCTGCTGCGCCTTCTGGGAGAGACGACCCGCGACCGCTTCCCGGTCTGCGTGGAGATCTCGATTGAGTCGGACGCGCCGGAGGGCGACGCTGACTTCGCGCTGGAGCTCGTCGCGCGCGGGCAGACGGTTACCTCGGCGGCGACGTTCAGCATCCTGCCCGCGCTCGAAGAGGGGGAGTAGGTGCGGCCCGCCCAGGCGCCGAACGACCGCGCGGATGCTTCGGGCGCGGGTGCACCGCCCGCCGGGGTTGCGAAGGCGCAGCGAGGTCCGTCCGCAGAGCGCTCCGGAGCCCGCTTTCAGTCCGTGGTGTGGATGGTCGCCGCAGCGGCGGTTGTGTCCTTTGGGTCGCAGGGAGAACTCCGGGCGCAGGATGAGTTCCCGCGCACCACCCTGGGTCGTGCAGCGTCCTGCTACTACGCGCTGGACTACCCCTGTGTCGTGGAGCTGCTCGCGACGTTGCCCGTGGACTATCCGCCGGGTGACCGGGGCCAGATTCCCGGCGGATTGGGCCCGCTCGACCTGCCTCTCTTACTGGAGGCGGGACGCATCCTGGCGGTCGCCCAATTGGCGTTGGGCGAGGAGACGCAAGCGCGCTCGGTGTTTGGGTGGCTGCTGGAGATCGACCCGCGATTTCTGGTGACCGGTACGGAGGTCCCGCCGCGGTTTCTGGCGGTGTTCTACGAGGTGCGCGCTGGAAAGCTCGCCCCGCCCGAGGCTGCAGCTGTCGCGGTCAATGCCCAGGTCTTGTCGCTGGTCGCCGGCAGATCGCAGCAGGCCAGAAAAACAGCGGTCCGCGTGGCCGCGTTGCCGCCCAGGCCCGGGACTGGACCCCGTCTCCCGGAGCCTTTGATCGTGTCTGTGACTGCGGGCGGCAGTTGGCTGGCACTGACCGGCGCCGACACTGCCTCCTACAAATCCGGCTACGGGTTCACGGCGCGCGGGCGGCTTGTCTTTGAAGAACGGTGGGTCGTTGGCGCGCGCGTCGGAATCTCGCTGCACCCCGTGCTGCGAGAGAACCTCCTGGACCCGGGCAAGAATGAGCTGAGACTACTCACCGTAGCCGTCGATGGCGGCGTCCATTTCCGCCTGGCCCAGGGTCTGGCCTTGGAGCCTGGTGTGCACGCGGGCCTGGCAACCTACGGGGTCTCCGCGTGGGCGCAGCGCTCCGGCCCCGTGTTTGGGACCCAGCTCGCCGCCCAGATGTCATGGCTCGCGCCCGTGCTGGTGACGGTGGAGGGTGGCGCGTTCGCGGTCACACCGCTTCAGGGCGGCCCGCGCGCCAGCGTGGTGCTTCACGGTGGGCTGAGCGTCGGCGCGACCTTTTGATCAGGTCGCCAGCAAGTGCAGCAGGCGCCCGACAATCACGTCCACAGCCTGTCGGTTTTCGCCGCCCTCGGGGATGATCAGGTGCGCGAACGAGCGCGTGGGTGACACGTGCAGTCGGTGCATCGGGCGGACGGTCTCGTAGTACTGGCGCTGAATCGAGTCGATGTCCCTGCCGCGCTGGAGGATGTCTCGCTTGATCCGCCGCATCAGCCGGATGTCGTCGTCGGTGTCCACGAAGAGCAGCAGGTCGAACTGCTCGCGCAGCGCGTCCACCGCAAACAGCAGGATGCCCTCCACCACCACGATGCGCGCGGGTTCGATCAGAAGGTGATCCGCCAGCCGCAGGTGGTGTTTGAAGTCGTATTGGGGCGCATCGATCGCGTCGCCGTTGTGGAGTGACCTGAGGTGCTCGGCGAGCAGATCGTTGTCCAGAGCGGCGGGCTCGTCGAAGTTGATCCGTGTGCGTTCGTCGTAGCTGAGATGCGTGAGATCCTTGTAGTACCAGTCATGCTGAATGAGGACCGCGTCCCCCTCCGGCAGGCCTTCCACGATCTTCTTGGCCGCGGTCGTCTTGCCGCTGCCTGTGCCGCCGGCGATTCCGATGATGTAGCTCGAGTCGCTCACTCTACGCTCCTGGATGACCATCGGCCGTCCTCGAGGACGACGCGGGTGGGCCCGCTCACGGGTACGGGCGAGGGGTACAAGGGGTCGCCGGGCATGAACATGGTCATGGTCCCGTCGATGCTGTCGAACCTGGGCATGATGGTCGGCACGCGCGCGGGCACCATCCCCGACAGCAGGCTGTCGGCGGAGTCGAAGGCCGCCATGTCCTCAAGCGTCCGAAACGTTGGAGGGGCGAGTTGAATCTCGCCACGGCTGTAGCGATCCAACGCTTCAGCCGGCCGCAGCCAGGCGGAGTCCACCGTCTCCGTTTCGTCGTGATAGCCCTCTTGCCCGTCCGGGGCCACGGCGAGGAAGAATCTCGTGTTGAACCGCCGCGACTCGATGGAGGGCGTGATCCAATGGGCAAAGTAGTGGAGCTGATCAGGGCGCAGGGTCAGTGACTCCCGCGCGACCAGAGCGTTGAAGCTCAGCTCGCCGTTGATCTCGGCGCGCCAGGCGTCCAGCACGTCCTCGGTGGCATCGAGCCCCTGCGCCAGGAGGATGCCCGCCTCCTCAAAGACCTCGCGGACGCCGGCCACGTGTACCGCCAGCGCCTGTTCTGGTGTGAGGGCCGCGTCGTCGTCCAGACGAGGACCGGAGGGCGCGAGTCGATCGAACGCCGCCTGGGCGCTCAGTCCCGACGTGCTCGCGAGCACGGCGGGCAGGGAATCCTCGGCGTCGAGCTTGCCGCCAGGGTAGACGTAGGCGCTGGCCATGAAGCCACTCTTGCGGTGGCGTTTGACCAGGAAGATCTCAGGCGCGCCGTCGCCCCCGGCGCGGGGGCGAACGAGCACAATCGTGGCGGCGTGTCGGGGTGCATCGCTCATGCGCCGGACTGGTATCACGCCGGCGCGGCGACGCCAAGCGTCACAGCGGGAGGCAGAACGCCTGGAATCCGGTGTCGGCGCAGCTCGTACCGGGGACAACGGCACAGTCTTCTTCCGCGAAGCAGCTGACGGTGCAGACGTTGATTGCCTCGTCGTCGGGACCGGTGCCGACGAAGCAGGTCTCCGCGTCCAGGGTGCAGTCGCCGAGGCTGTCGCAGACGGCGCCGAGCTCGATGGCTCCCTGCCCATCGAGCGGAACGCAGGCGCCCTCGGCGCAGGTCAGACGGGAGCCGGTGGCCGCGCACGCGTCGTCGTCGGCGCACGTTGCTGCCTCAAACTCCACGCCCAGCTGGTACGTCGCGGTGATGTCCTCTTCCTCGGAGTACTGCACCACGCGGATCGCGTAGGTACCGGCGCCGATGAACGGGATGCTCGCGCCCTCCGTGGTCTCCTCCGCAGAGACGCCGCGCCCCGCCGGCCCGCCCCCGATTTCCACCACATAGATGTCGAGGTCCGCCGGGTCGCACGGGGCGACATCGCACCGCGTCGGAAAGTCCGTCTCGTAGTCCACGGTGACGGTCAGGTTGCCCGGCTCCTCCACGGTGATGACGAAGAAATCGCGGTCTGCGCTGCAGGTGGACAGTCCCTCAACCAGGGCCGCGCCGTCCGTAAGGGTCAGCGGGGTGGCGGTGGCGAACGTGTCATTGGGCTCGTCCTCGGCGCACGCATTCTCAGGCAGCTCGGCGCAGCGCCCGGTGTCGCCAAACCGCTGGGTGAGGCAGACCTGGCCGTCGCGGTCGGTGCACGCCTCGTCGCCGGTGCAGGTCGCGCAGCGTCCCGCCAGGCAGGACTCGCTGTCCGAGCACTCGCCGTCCGCGGCGCACGCGTTCTGGCAGATGCCCGCGTCCACGTTGCAGACGGCGCCTTCGCCAAGTCCGTCACAGTGGGCGTCGGTGCGGCACAGCTTGGTGCAAATCCAGCCGTCAGCCGACCCGGCACCCGTGTAGCAGATGTCCGCGTCCTCGGTGCAGTCGTCCGGCGAATCGCAACTCTCGCCCAGGCCTTGTGCGCCGTCACCAACGAGGTCACCGCACACTCCCTCGGTGCAGAACGGACGACCGACCACGTCCGAACAGTCCGCGTTGGCCTGGCACCCGCCGACGGTGACCGCCACATCGAGCATGTAGTCCATCTCCGTCAGGGCCGCGCCCTCGAGGGCGGTCACGAGGATCAGGTACTTGCCGGCGGGCAGGAACTTCGCCTCGGCGACGGGCTCCTCGTCGATGGCTCCGTCGAAGAACTCGGTGCCGTTGTGGAACAGCAGGCCAAGCAGCGCACCACCGGCGGCCGGGTTCACGGACGCGGACAGGGTGGCGCCCGCTTCGATCGTCACCGTGTACCAGTCGTTGTCACCGACGCAGACATGCCCCGGAAACGGTCCGTCCAGATCCAGCAGGCTGGCGGCGCTGTCGCTGTCGTTGGGCTCCTCGCCGGCGTCGGCGCAGGGGGACGCGGCGGCTTCGCCGCACACGGAGTTGATGGTCAGCGAGCCATTCCCGTCGATCCCGAGGCTGTAGTTGCAGACGCCCTCGGCACAGTCGGCGTCCAGGTTGCATCCGGCGGCGACGCTCAACGTGTAGTCGAGATCCGCGCCCGGCTCTTCACCCTGGTCGACGTAGGCGTACACGGCGATGAGGTAGGAACCTGCGGCCTCGGCGGTGAAGGTGACCTGCTCGTTGTCCTCCGTGGATTGGCTCACGGCCACCAACCGCTCCTCGTCAAACTCAGCCCCCTCAAAGACGGCGAGATCCACGTCCCACTCGGCGTGGGAGAAACCGATTGCGATGGAGACAATGTCGCCCTCGGCCAGATCGAGGATGTAGTAGTCGTCGGCGGCCGGGCACAGTCGCGCCTCGATGTTGTCGCCCAGGGAGACGGGAGAGGCCATCTCGACGGTGGTGTTGTCCAGGTCGTCGTCGACGCACACCTGGCCGTTGTTGGGGTTGTTGTTGGGGTTGTTGTTGGGGTTGTTGTTGGGGTTGTTGTTGGGGTTGTTGTTG
>CALBXO010000043.1 GCA_937890335.1 uncultured Pseudomonadota bacterium
TGGTCTCCATCACGGGGGCGACCTCCTCAGCGGCCAGGAGGTGGCGCGGGTCTCCGACCGCGACGCGGATCAGCGCAAAGTCGGCCGGCAGGTCCGCCGCCATGTGCACGTAGTCGTCCGCCGTGGCGGCCAGCAAACCCAGGGCCTGTTGGCGGGGCGTCAGCTCGGCCATTGCGGCGCGGGCGTGTGTCCAAAGCGCGCGATAGCGCCCATGGACACGGCGCAGCGATCGAACCTGCAGCTCGGCGATGAGGGCGTCCTTGGACGCGAAGTACCTGTAGAGTGCGCCCTTGGTATAGTCCAGATCGGCGGCGAGGCGACCGATGGTCAGTCCGTCAATGCCCTCGGCGAGCAGCACCTCCATTGCGCAGGCCAGGATGGCCTCCACGGTTGCTTCTCGTCTGCGTTGGCGGGGTGTTAGTTCTGGTTGGCCGTGACTCATGGTCATTTAGTAAACGGTGTTCACTGTTTCGTCAAGTGGAATCGATGCGTAGAGTGGGGCGTTGTTCGGACAACAGCCTGAGGAGGCCGATGAGACTACGTACAAAGCTCATGATCGCAGCCGGCGCGAGCATCGCCGCAGCCGGAATCGTCAAGGCCGTCACCGGGTGGCGCAAGAAGTCGGAGGTGACGCGTCACACGAGGTCCGCAGACGCAATGATTGGCAAGGAATGCGAGATCACCACGCTGGAGGTGAGCTCCCATTTTGGACAGGGCATCGTGCAGGACGGTGGCCCAGGGATGATCGTCTCCATCCGGTGCGAGGAGCCCAATGAACTCGCCCGGGGGGGCCGCGCTCGCATTGTGGCCTACCACGCCGGCAGCGATGCGTATTCGGTCGAACCCGTCTGAACCGACTCTCCAGCGGTTTCGTCAGGAAACTCCAGGTTCCCCGTCTGAGAGAACGGGCTGGGAACCGGAGGCCAACCATGCGCATCTCTACACTACTCATCACATCGGTCGTCACCGTCTGCGCCGTACTGCACACCGCTCCGTCGGAAGCGTGCATCAACGGTGTGGAGCTCCGCGTCGACGACGGGAAGAGACTCGTCGCCCGCGCGGACAAGGCTCTGCAACGGGGGCGTCACAAGGACGCGATCCGCGCTGCGGACATGGCGCTGCGTCGCTCGGGACCGGCACGGGTACACCAACGGGCGGCGCTGATCCGAGCGCTCGCAGTCATCCGGTCCGATGGCAGGCACGCGCTGCGTACAGACGCCGGCAAGCTCAAGGGCCGCGCGGCGGTGGCGGAGGCCACCCGCATCCTCGCCGGAGAGACGAAGATCCCCGGGTCGGGGGAACCGCGTTGGAAGGCCGCCCTCGCCGAGGGGCTCGAAGCGACGGGCCAAACCGACGAAGCGCTCGCGATACTCGAGGACCTGGCCGGGCGCGACCTGCTGCCGGATGCGCGAGCCTTCGCCGCTCTGGCGCGCCTGCGGGCTGAGTCGGGGAACGCACCTGGCGCGAACACCGCCGCCGAGCGTTGTCGGCAAATGGGTGGGAAGGGCCTCTGCCCGGTCCCTCGCAGCTGACCGCCCAGCCAGACACAGCATCACAGCCCGTCGCGTGGGTCCCGTGCGCCGGCGACGGTGGCGCCGTTGTTTGACGGTTTGCCAGGTTCGGGCATAGCCTTGTCGCCAGGGTCAGGATCACTGCAGACGGTCGATGTTCACAGGCAACGAGCGATTCACGGCACCCGCCTTGATTGGAAAGGGCGGGATGGGCCTCGTGTACCGCGCGCGCGATGAGGAGATGGGGTGCGACGTCGCCCTCAAGACCTTCCGGGTCCCAACTCCCTCCCAGCTCGTTCGACTCAAGAACGAGTTCCGCTCACTGGCCCAGATCTCCCACAAGAACCTGCTGGGCCTCCACGAGTTGGTGGTGGCGGGTGACTCGTGCTTTTTCTCCATGGAGCTCGTTGATGGCGGGGTCGACTTCACCTCGTGGGTGACCCGTAACCGTGGGGGGGACCGCAAGTGGCAAGGGTCCACGCACTCGGGGGCGCCCCCCCTGCGCACGCACTCCGCGGTGCCGACCGTGAGCGCTGGCTACGACGCCGACGCGATTTCGGACCACGACGAGATCGAATCGGTGCCCGCCCCGCCCGCGCTGGGCGGACCGGTCATCAAGAATCCATTCGAATCCCGGATCGACCTCACCCGCCTCAAGAACGCCACGTTTCAGCTGACCCAGGGCGTGATGGCTCTGCACGCCGCGGGAAAGCTGCACCGCGACCTGAAACCATCCAATGTCCTTGTGGACCGGCGCGGGCGGGTGGTGGTCCTCGATTTTGGGCTCGTGGACACCATCGCCCACGAGGACGACCAGCGCGACAGCGAGCACCGCATCATCGGGACCGTTCAGTTCATGTCGCCCGAGCAGGGCTGGGGTGAGCCGCTGACGACGGCTGCGGATTGGTACGCGGTGGGCGTGATGCTCTTTGAGGCGTTGACCGGCACACTTCCGTTCAACGGGGACACGCGGCTCAAGATCCTCTACGCCAAGCGCAACGTGGCCAAGCACTCTGTCCGCGACCTGGCCAACGGGGTCCCCAGGGAATTGGATGAGTTGGTGATGGGCCTGCTGCGGCCAAAGCCCGCCGACCGGTTTGGCGGTGATGAGCTGCTGGCATGGGCCAGCGAGGTCGACCCTGCTGGGGTTTTCACGCGAGAGGAGGACGACAGCCTCGCCCCGCCGCGAGACCTGTTCGTGCCGCGTGTATCAGGTCCGCTGTCGACCTCGGGCCTCATGGTCGTTCTGCCTTTTGTCGGTCGCCAGGAGGAGCTGGCGAGGCTCGACGCGGCGTTGGACTCCGCGGTGCGGACGCCCGTGGTTGTGCACGTCACCGGTGTCTCCGGTATGGGCAAATCGGAGCTCGTCCAGCACTGGTTGGGGCGCACCGCCTCCCGGGTCAAACTCACGGTGTTGCGCGGGCGGTGCAATCCGCAGGAGCTCATCCCGTACAAGGCGTTCGACAGCGTGGTCGATGAGCTCTGGGGGATGCTGAGCGTACTGCCGTTCGAGGCGTGCGAGGCGCTCGCGCCCGACGGGGCTGCCGAGCTCGCGCGGCTGTTTCCGGTGTTGGGTTCTCTGCCGGGCTTTGAGCGCGTTTCGAACGCTGGCCCGGCCGACCCTCACGAGGCGCGCCGCAAGGGGTTTGGTGCGTTCCGCGAGCTGCTCGTGCGGCTGTGTAAACAGCGTCCTGTGGTCATCTGGATCGACGACGTGCAATGGGGTGACCTGGACAGCCTGCGCCTGTTGGCGGCGGTGCTCGGTGGGGTGGACCCGCCGCGCGTCTGTCTGCTGTTGAGCTACCGTGCTGAGGACGTGGGGCGCAGCGACGTGCTGTCTCGAATGCTTTCAGAGGACACGGCTCCGTATGACCTGAGCCAGGTGCAGACCATCCGGGTTGGAGCTCTGTCCGTCGCGGACAGCCGCGCGCTGCTCGGGCAGATGGCGAACATCCACGGGATCAACTCTGCGAACCTGGACCCCGTTGTAGACGATGCGGAGGGCTCGCCGTTCTTCCTGAGCGAGTATGTGCGCGGGGTCGCGGCCGCCACGTCCGCGGGGGCCGAGGCGGCGCCCGCCAGACTGGCGGATCTCGTGGTCCAGCGGCTGAAGCTGCTCGACGCGCCATCTCGCAGCACGATGGAGCTGGCCGCGGTCGCGGGGCAGAGTATTGAGCGCAGCCTCCTCCTGCAGGCGGCGGGCCTTGGGGAGGAAGGGCGACCCGTCGTCGCGTCGCTCGCCAAGCTCTACTTTCTGCGGACCATCCACAACGGCGTCCATCGATCCGTGGAGGCCTACCACGACCGGATACGCGAGGCCGTGGTGGAGAGCATGGGGCCGGGCCAACTCGCCGTCCGACATCACCAGATCGCGCACGCCATGCTGCACGCGGGGACCGACGACCCCCATGCACTGGTCCGCCACCCCACGGGCGCCGGCCACCCGGGGCAGGCGGCGAGCTACGCGGTGCAGGCCGCCGAGCGGGCCAGTGGGGCTTTGGCGTTTGCCCAGGCGGTGGGGCTCTACGAGACGGCGCTGGAGCTCAACCACGATCCCGTGGAGGTGGCCAGGCTGCACGCAGGGCTGGCCCAGGCACTGGCCAACGCAGGTCGTGGTCGCCGGTCGGGGGCAGAGTTTGAGAAGGCTGCCGAGGCACTTCGAATCGTCGACGGCGACGCCGACCTGCTGCCGCTGCGTTCGAGCGCGGCGCAGCAGTATCTGCAGAGTGGCCACCTGCACGAGGGCATGCGCATCCTCAGGGAGGTCCTGGCCGCTGTGGGAGTCTCGCTGCCTTCGTCGAACGCGGCCAAGCTGGCGAACGTCGCGTGGTACCGCGGGCGGCTGGCGCTGCGCGGGTTGGACTTTGACCTGAAGTCGCCGGACAGCGTTCCCGCCGAGGAACGTCGCAGGATGGAGGTCCGCGCGATCGCGGCGGCGGGTCTGAGCCTTGTGGATCTACAGCTCAACCTCAGCTTTCAGGCACAGCACCTCATCGACGCGCTCAACAACGGCTCGCGGCATAACCTGGTCGTGGGCCTGGGGACTGAGTCGGCGCTGCAGGCCGCGCTCAAGGGAAGCAAAGCCCTGGCACGGTGTGACGAGATTCTTACGACCGCGCAGCGCCTCGCCGAGGAATCGGGAGATCCAGAGATGGAGGCGTGGTCTGCGCTGGGCCGAGGTGTCACGGCGTACATGGTCGGCGACTGGCCGACGTGCGTCACCGGCGCATCGCGCGCGGCGAACCTCTTCCGCAGCTCGTGTACCGGGGTCGCCTGGGAACTCGTGAGCGCCGAGTCCTATGTGGCTACTGCGCTTGCCCACTCGGGGAGAATGGCCGAGTTGGCCAAGCTGCTGCCGGCGATCCTGCTCAGCGCCAACGAGCGCGGCGACCTGTACGCCGACACAAGCCTGCGCATGGGCATGCCGTCGCTGCTCTGGCTCGCGCAGGACCAGGGGGAGCTTGCGCTGGACCAGGCCGAAGATGCCATCACGCGGTGGCCGGCGGAGACGTTTCACCTGCAGCACTACCTGCACTTTCTGGCGACGGGACACGCCGAGCTTTACCTCGGGAAGGGCGCCGCGCTGTGGAGTCGCGTGGAGGCCGTTTGGGGCCATCTTTCCCGCCACGGGTACCTCAGGTTGGCCGCACCGGGCGCGGAGCTGACCTACCTGCGCGCCCGCGCGGCGTGGATGTCCGGCCACGGCAGTCGGGTGGGTGAGCTCAAGAAGTGCTGGAAGGCGCTCCGGAAGATGGATGCGGTCACGGGCCCCGCGTACGCAGACGTTGTACGTGGTTTGTGGCGGCGGGCGCAGGGTGACGACGCGGCGTATGCCTCCGCCCTGGCGCAGGCCGCTGCCAAGTTTGACGCGGCGTCCATGCCGCTACACGCGGCGGGTGCGCGCTTGCGACAGGGAGAGGCTCATTCCGATGATGTAGCCATCCGCGCCGCGGAGGAGCGGTTCCACGCGGAGACCGTCGTGGACGCGGACCGCATGGCGCGCGCCCTCATCGCCTGAAGAGGAAGGAGAACGGCGAGGGGGAGAGAATCTGGGCCAGCAGCGTGTCGGTCAGGCCGCGCGCCTCGTTGGCGGTGGTCGGTGCAGAGCGCTGCGTCACGTCGCGCGCGTCGGCCGGGCGCGTCACGTTGGGATCGCGGCGCCCGCTGACGAATCGGTGGCCCGCCCACGAGCCTCCGGTTCGGCGCTCGGCCGCCTCGTCGGAGCCAAGCTCGCCCACGATCCAGAGGAGAATCGTCTCAAGCAGGGCGGTACCCGCCAGCTCCCGTTCCCCGTCACGCTCCGGATCCAGCTCCGCCACAAACCCCTCGAACGCAGCGTGACCCTGAACCAGACTCTCCTGAAGGGTTCCCAGCGGGATCGTGGTGAGGATGCGCCGGGTCTCTGCGGAGTCGCGCACGTACTGCGCGATCCCCGCTGCGACGTCCCGATGCACCTTGTCGTCGCGGTCT
>CALBXO010000044.1 GCA_937890335.1 uncultured Pseudomonadota bacterium
CGCGCCGTTGTTCGCGCCGTTGTTGGCGCCGTTGTTCGCGCCGTTGTTCGCGCCGTTGTTGGCACCGTTGTTGGCACCGTTGTTCGCGCCGTTGTTCGCGCCGTTGTTACTGCCACCGCCGCCGCTGTCGTCGCCGCAGGCCAAGGCCGTGGTCATGAGGAACACGAGACAGATCATGGGAGCGAGCCTACGAAGCTTCATGGCGATATCTCAGGCAGGTTGGTTATTCGGTCGTCTCGACCGGCTGTTCGACGACGGACGGCACGGCACCTTCACCGCGCGCGTCGCCATCGACCGTCGAGTAGAGCAGGATGACTGCGGCGCCGATCAGGCCGACCACAAACAAGAGGATCAACCCGAGCGCGATGAACAACACCTTGCGGCTCGGGTCCTCCGCCGGGATCTGCATGGGCGGCGGGATGGGCACGGCGGCAGACGGGGCCGTCGGCGACGCGGCGTCGTGCGAGGGGGCCGCCCCGGGCGCATCAAACACAGCGTCCGGAATGTCGGAGCCCTGGTCGATGTGCTCAAGCCGAACGACCGGCATGTACAACGTGGCACGACCGAACTCGTACCCGCACGTCGGACAAAGGCCTTCGTCGGAATCCGGAAGCAACGACCCGCAGCGGGGACAGTCCTCAGCCTGGTTCTCGGTCTCGGTCAACGGAACTCCAGAGGGTCTGACTCAGACGGCGTTGTACCACGAGTCGCCCGGCAAGTCACCACGATCCGTGGCGCGGCGCGCAAGGCGTACGGATGCCCACAGCGACGACATCGGCATCCAAAACCCGTGAGGCGTCTCACACGCGTCGTTGCGCATCCTAGCGCGAGCGGCGAGTCGGCGCCAACACACGGAGGCGCAGCGTCCGTGCGGCGCTCGCGATCGGTTGTGGGAGTGGAAAGCCAATGAGCGGACTTGAACCGCTGACCTGCGCATTACGAGTGCGCTGCTCTACCAACTGAGCTACATTGGCCAAGGGGCAGGCCCCTCCAAGAATGGGGGGAAGTAACACCGGCCCTGCACCGAGTCAAGACCCGATTGACACCTGGCGAACGCTCGCCGATTCGTTGCAGCATAGCGCGCGAGCGCGTATGTTCGCACGCACTCGCGAACGCGGCGGAGGACGATGGAGTTCGGCAAATATCGGCTCGTGCGCAAACTCGCCACCGGCGGGATGGCCGAAATCTTCCTGGCTCGTCAGGAGGGCATGGAGGGGTTTGAGAAGACGCTGGTCATCAAGCGAATTCTCCCCATCCACGCCGACAACGGCGAGCTTATCGACATGTTCCTGGACGAGGCGCGCATCGCTGCGACCCTGAACCACCCGAACATCGTCCAGATCTTCGACCTCGGCCGCTGCGACGACGAATACTTCATCGCCATGGAGCACATCCACGGCCAGGACCTGCGGCGCATCTGCGAGCGTGGACTGGCCGTGGGAAACTTTCTGCCGGTGCGGCACGCGGTCCGGATCATCGCCGACGCCGCCGCGGGGCTCCACTACGCCCACAACCAATTGGACAGCGCCGGCGAGCCGCTCAACATCGTTCATCGGGACATCTCGCCCCAGAACATCGTGGTCAGCTTCGACGGCGTCGTGAAGATCCTCGACTTTGGGATCGCCAAGGCGGCCAACAAGATCGTCACGACCCGGCACGGGCAGCTCAAGGGCAAGTACGCGTACATGTCGCCGGAGCAGTGCAACGGCCTTGAGGTCGATCACCGATCCGACATCTTCAGCCTCGGCACGCTGCTCTACGAGGTCACGGTCTGCACCCGGTTGTTCAAGGGCGACACGGACATCCAGACCATCAAGCGCGTCTCCGAGGCCGTGGTGCCGCTGCCCACGGAGGTGCGCTCGGGGTTCCCGGTGGATCTCGAACAGATCCTGCTCAAGGCGCTCACCAAGGACCCCCACGATCGCTACCAATCGGGTCGCGAGTTTCAGGTCGATCTGGAGGAGTTCCTGTCCAGCAACCGCATGAAGACCGGTCCGGTGCAGCTGGGCAACTACATGCGCGAGATCTTTCCGGACAAGCTGGAGATGCCCGACGCGGACCCGGACCTGGCGGCCAAAGAGGCCAGAAAGCCCGGCCGCAAGAGCAAGCCCGCCCCAGATCCGGTGGATGAAAACACCTCTCTGATGCCGCCCGAACCAGAGCCGGCCGCCGTGGTCGTGCCCGCCCCAGCACAACCGCAATCGGTCAGCCCGCCGGAGACCGTGCAGCTGCCCGAGATTCAAGCGCGGCCGCCCCTTGAGGACCCAAACCGCGTGCCGCCGTCGGTCGTCGAGACGGACCCCGGAATCCCGCCGCTGCAGCAGGTTCCGCAGCGCCGTCACAGCCCGACGCCGCCGACGGGGCAGCCGCCCCCGTCCAAGGACAAGTCCGGGGACCATGTCAGCTTCGTGGTCAGCCCCAACGCCCCGTTTGCCACCGGCGAAGTCACGGACTTCAAGAAGAAGCAGCGCAAGGTCTCCCGCAGCTCCGTCAAAACGGTCGAGTACCGCCTGCGTTCCGCGGACGAAGAGGAGCTGGACAGCTTCGAGCGAGGGTCGCGGTTCTACTACTACATCCTGGCGCTGGTCGTGCTGCCCATGCTCGGATTCGGGGCGTTCCTGCTCTACAACCAGGGCAACTTCTTCGCCTCGTCCGACACATTCTCGCACACCGGCCCTGGCGAGACCCCCGACGTGGGAATCGAAGCGCCGCCGCCGCCCCTGGAGACCGTCCTGCTCAACCTGACGACGGAGCCCCCCGGCGCGGCCGTCGCGATCAACGGGGTCCTGCAGTCCGGCGAAACCCCCGGCGATTTCAACGTGGTTCCGGGTGTGATCAACACGGTGAGCCTCTACGCAGCGGGCCACTATCCGCGCCACAAGAACGAGGAAATCCCTGACAAGGGCGTCCCGCCGGCTCTGCATTTGAACCTCAACCCGGTGCAGGCCGAGACGGAAGACGGCACCGTTCCCACGAGCAAATTGACCATCGGCAGTTCACCCGATGCCGCGCTCGTGTTGATCAACGGGCGCGACGCGGGCGTGACACCCCTGGAGGTCAACGTGACCACGGGCGTCGAGC
>CALBXO010000045.1 GCA_937890335.1 uncultured Pseudomonadota bacterium
GGTGCAACCGGACGATTGCTATTTCAACAACGCGAACCCGAATTGGGGCCAGTCCACCTCGCGGGTCGACGATCCGCGCCTCCTTGGTGACGACACCGACGGCGAGGGGCCGGAGCAGATCCTGTACCCGTTGCTGGACCCGTCGCGTCGGCTGCGGGTGGGCGTCAATTACGCCCGCCGGCGCGAGACCCAGACCGTCGAGGCGACCCTGGTCGTCCTGGTAAACGGGGAGGAGGCAGGGCGCTACACGCAGACCCTGACCGAGCAGGGTGCGTACTGGATTCCCGTGATCATCCACGGCGACGGCACGCTGACCGAGCCGTAGCGGCGCCGAGCAGCCGGTTCAGCCGCGCGGGTCATCGTCCGATGTGGGTGTTCAGCACCAACTGCGACGGTTTCCGTGCGGGGAATCGCAGCGCCACCTCAAACTCTCCGGGCGCGACGCAGCGGACTGTGAACGCTTGCGCTGAGGTGGCCCCGGCCAGCGCACCGCGTCGCCGCCACACCTCCAGCGCGGCGGTCCACCGCCGCAGAAGTCGCTTGTCCATCCCTGAGGCACCCGTGGCGCGCTCCTCGGTCAGGATGTCGTCCAGCTCTTCGCGAATCGCCGCGACGGTCGGATCTTCTTGTTCAGGTTTGATCTTGACCACCTCCGCTCCGCGTCGGGCTTGACTACGCGCGCCCGCGCGCGTTCCATCGAGACATGCGGAAAATCATGATGCTCGCCGTCGTCACCTGCGCGTCCCTCGTTGTCGCCTCTCAGGGCGCTCCCGCGCAAGCGGACGAGCCGGCGCCGGAACCCGACCACGGACTGCGCTACCGGTCCCTCTCGGTGATTCGACTCGACCCGCTCGGGACGCGCGAAGAGGCCCAGGTGGACTACTGGTACCGCCTGTACGACAGCGACAGCAAAGCGCTGGAGAACAACTTCGTCGGCCTCGGACTTGTGCCCGTCCTCAGTCCCGCCCACGGCGCGGTCGGGCCGATTGTCGAGATCCAACCCGCGTCCGTCGCGAAGTTCTGGGCGAAGTACCAATACGTCCGATACTTCGGCGGGTTCGACCTCTTTCAGTCCTTCCCCACGGCGCAGACGGACTACGGCGACGACGACATCAAAGCGGGCGGCGAGGCGGGGACGAACTACGCGGTCTCAGGCGCCCAATTGACACTGGGCGGGCTGCTTCAGATCAAAGTGGGACCGGTTGCGATTCGCAGCTCACTTCAGGCCGTTCATTCCGACTTTGACCTCCGGGCCGGCGACACGGTCTTCTACGACTCCACCTTCGATCTCATCGCGCCCAACGAAGGCTGGTTCTTCTCGAACGATGCGGACGTGTTGTGGGTGTCCGATTTTGGGCTCGTGCTCGGCCTGCGGGACACGTACACGTTCACGTCCTTTACCGACAAGCAGCGCGGCGGCGAGAAGGACGACAGCGTCCCCAACCACAGACTCGGTCCCGTCATCGCGTACACGTTCTTTGACGACCCGGACCCGTGCGCCTTCGACAAGCCTACCGCGGTGTTGATCACGAGTTGGTACCTGGACCATCGGCACCGGGCCGGGCAGCAAACAAACCGCGCAATCCCCTACGTCATCCTCGGCTTTGCGTTCAGCGGCAGCCTCTGAGCGGTTCGGCTGGGGCGCGCTGGTCGTGCGGATGGGTGCCTATCGATCGCCGCCGAGCGCCGGGCGCCACGTGGTGCCTGTGGGCGTGTCCATGACTTCCACGCCCAGCGCGGCGAGCTCGTCGCGGACGAGGTCGGCGCCAGCCCAGTCCTTTTCCGCCCGCGCCGTGGCTCGGCGCTCGAGCAACCCGTCCACCTGCGCAGAATCGATCTCGGCCCGCAGAATCGCCTTCTCGCGCAGCGCGGCCAGCGCCTCGTGTGCGTCATGGTTCAGGACGCCCAGGACGGAGGAGACCTCGCCAAGCCGCTCGCGCAGTAGTCGCAGAGTGCGGCCGCGCCCCGCGCGCTTCCTCTTCATCCGCACGACCTGGTTGGCCAGCTTGAGCACCTCGCTGAGGTGGCCCAGAGCCCCGGGTGTGTTGAAATCGTTGTCCATGGCCTGCACGAATCCAGGCAGGATTCCCTCCACCACCGACTCCTCGATGATGGGTCCGCCGTCGCAGTCGATACCGCTGGCGAGCGCGTCGTCGACGGCCGCCAGAGTGTCGTAGAGGTACGTGATGCGGGCCGCAGCCTCGTCCAGGTTCAGGTCCGAGTAGTTGATGGGGTTTCGGTAGTGCGTCCCAAGGAGGAACAGGCGGACGGTCTGGGGGTGGTAGCGGGCAAGCACGTGGCGGATGGTGAAGAAATTGCCCAGACTCTTGGACATTTTCTCGTTGTCGACGTTCACGAACCCGTTGTGCATCCAGTAGCGAACCGGGGCGCAGCCGTGCGCGCCGTGGCTCTGGGCGATCTCGTTCTCGTGGTGCGGGAACACCAGGTCCATCCCGCCACCGTGGATGTCGAACTCCTCGCCCAGGTGTTTGACGCTCATGGCCGAGCACTCGATGTGCCAGCCCGGACGACCGTCTCCCCACGGGCTGGGCCAGAAGGGCTCTCCCGGCTTGGCAGATTTCCAGAGCGCAAAGTCCGTCGCATTGCGTTTGCGCGTGTCGACATCCACGCGGGCGCCGGACTTGAGCTGCTCGATGTCCCGGCCCGACAGAACCCCGTAGGGCGGGAACGCGTGCACGTCGAAGTAGACGTCGCCGTCGACCTCGTAGGCCAGCCCGTTGCCGATGAGCTGCTGCACCATGGTGATGATCTCGGCGATGGTCTCGCTGACCCGCGGCTCGATGTCGGCGCGCTGGATGTCGAGCGCCGCAAAGTCTGCATACATCTCGTCGATGAACTCGTCGGCCAGGGCTTTTGGAGGGACGCCGCGCTCGTTGGCGCGCGCGATGATCTTGTCGTCGACGTCCGTGATGTTGCGGACCATCTTCACGTCAAAGCCGCTGTAGCGCAGGTAGCGCTGCACCGTGTCAAAGGCGACGTAGCAGCGCGCGTGGCCGATGTGGCACAGGTCGTAGGTCGTGACGCCGCAGACGTAGAGCTTGACCGCAGGCGGGGCCATCGGCGCGAAGGCCTCTTTCTTTCGGGTCAGGGTGTTGTAGATGACGAGGCTCATCGGCGTGTCTCCGTTTTTGGGCGGACCACGGGATCCGGCGCCCGGAGAGTACCCAAGACAAACCGACTGTAAAGGCGCGGAAGGGGCCGCAGGTTCGCCGAGGGCCGCGTGTGTGGGTCAGCCGGCGTCGGTCGCTTCCGCGGGATAGCGCTCGCGAATCTCCTTGACCGACGCGGTGACGAGCTCCCGGAGTACGTCCATGTCGACGTCGGCAAGCTTCTTGATGTACAGGCACGACTTGCCGGTCTTGTGCTTGCCGAGCCGCGCCATCAGATCGTCGTACGCGCTGAACCCGGGCATGATGTACAGCGTCAGGCTCGTCTTGCGCGGCGAGAATCCCGCCTCAAACCAGTCCCCCTCGCGGCCGCTGGCATAGGTGTAGTGGTAGCTGCCAAAGCCGACGATGCTGGCGCCCCACATCGTCGCCGGCGCGCCAACGACCTCCGCCATCAGGGCGGCGACCACGCGGCAGTCCTCGCGGCGGACATCGTCCTCGATGCCATCCAGGAACGCGCTCACGTCCCCTTCGTTCTTCTGTGTCTTGAGCTGGGCCATCAATCACCGCCTGGGCTGAGAGGTTTGCGAGCGACGAGAGTCTGGTGTCCCGCGCGGCCGAAAAGCCGCAGCCAGAACATGATGGGAAGGTCGATGAAGATCAGGATGAAAACCGCCCACAGGCCCACCACGGCGTCCACCAACTTTCGCAGCGCGCCTTTGTCTTCGTCTGGCGGGTTGCCGATGATCCGCAGCAGGCTGATGATCAAGCTGAAGGTCAGCTCGGCCGGATAGAGCATGGTCTGGTGGTGCGCCACCTCCAGGCCGGCGGTCTTGACCGTGTGGGCCAGCGTCGCGCGGGAGAAGTGCTGCAGGTGCGTCGGCAGCAGCAGCGGAATCCAGCTCTTGCCGAACAGGGGTCGCAGCCAGCCGTCCCAATTGGGTACCTCGATGCTGACCAGTCCCCCGGGCTTGAGAATCCGGCCGATCTCGCGGAGGGTTCGGACCGGCTCGTACACGTGCTCGAGGGTCTCGAACATGGTGACGACGTCAAAGTGATTGTCGGGGTAGCCCGCCTCGAGCACGTCGCCGCAGCGCACGTCAATGTCCGTCGTGTTGACGAATTTCTCGATGCTGCCGGGGTCGAGGTCGATGGCGAACATGTCTGCGCCGCGGTTGACGCGGACCCACTCCACGAAGGCGCCGTACGACGCCCCAATGTCCAGGACGCGCTGCCCCGCCTCGATCTTCCGGACCTTGTCCACGGTGACCGCGCGGTAGCCCGACACAATCCGGTAGAGCCGCGACTCCAACTGGAAGGTCCGCATCTTGGCTTCCGACTCGCCGGAGTAGCAGTCCTCGTAATAGTAGCGCATCGTCGCAGGTGACGGGCGCGGATGCTGGTAGATGAGCTGGCAGCCGCCACAGCGTACGATGGGGAACTCACCCTCTTTTCGCCAGACGAAATCCCTCCCAACGAGCAGTGGCTCGCCCGGCTGTTCAGCGCCGCAGACCGGGCAGGGCGCGCGCTCCCAGACCACGTCCGCGTAGGTGAGCTTGTCCGTCTGGGTCACTGAATGGCCTTGAGGGTGTCGGCGTCGATCTTGCGGTTCCCTGGCCGCTTCATCGGCAGCTTGGGTTTGGTCTTGTCCACCGGCTCTGTCGGGGTCACCGCGCCTTCCTGGGCCCCGGGCAGCGCCGGGAGCTTCATGCGGTAGAGCCCGTCGCCGGTGACCGTGAAGAAGAGGGTGCGGCCGTTCTCCCCGGTGATGACGGCGTGCACCTTCGGCAGCTCGATGGCGAGCTTCTCCGTGCCGTTCAGGGACGTCCACTGCACTGCGAGGTCCGGGATGGGGCCGGTGGCGCCCTCCGTAAATCCGCCAGTCTCCGTCAGCAACAGCAGGCCGCCGCCCTCGTGGGTCCACACGACCCGGATGGCCGGCCCGACCTTGGTTCGCTTACCGGACTTCACATCGAAGACCACGGCCTCATCGTCCTCGATCCAGGCGATGTGTTGGCCCGAGGGCGACCAGTTGGCGGACAGGCCGACACGAGAGCGTGTGATGCCGTCGATGTCGCCGCTCTCGACCGTCAGCGTGGAGATGCCGCCACCCTTGAGCTCGTAGACGATCTGTTTGCCGTCCGGTGACCAGCTCGCGTTGCCGAGTGTCTTGACCGTGATCCGCCGCCCCTCGGCCCCCACCACCGGAATCAGGTAGGTGCCGGCTGGATTGATGAGCAGGATCTCCTGTCCACTGGGCGACCAGGAGGGCGGGTTGCCCTCTGGGTTTGAGCCTTCAAAGCGGAGATCCCGCGGGGACTTGCCGTCCGCGGACGCCACCGTGATCCAGTACTTCCCGTCCCCTTTTGCCTCCGACAGGTAGAGCAATTGGGAGCCGTCGGGCGAGAAGGCCGCCCCCACGCCCCAGCCGTTGTCGCTGGCCTTGACGCGCTTGCCGATGGACAGCACGCGCAGCTTGTGGGCGTACCGCTTCTCCTCCCAGACGGAGTACACCAGCGTCGCTCCGTCCGGCGACACCGCTGGCGACCGCATCTGTTCCTTTTCGCGGTGGATGCGCTGGGGTGTGTCCTGCGCGAGCGCGGAGCTGCCCAGCGCCACGGTCAATGCGAGGATTGTGATTCGGAGAAAGGGTTTGAGGATGCGTTCACCAGACATGTGCGCATCATAGCCGAGTCCGCGCGCCGCTACACCCCTGGTTGGGAAACAGGGCGGAGCGCGAAGACCTCCACATCGACACCCGGCGCGTAGTGTACGAGGTCCGGTGCGCCTGAGGCGGCGATGCCCGCGGCTGCCAGAAGCGTCTGCTGGCAGCGGCCCAATTCTGCCTCGTGGGCGGGGTACGCAGGGTGGTGCACCTGCCCCACGAGGAGCTCACCACCCTTGGCGCTGAACAGCAGGTAGCGCTCCATGAGAAAGTGCTCGATCGTGCCGGGGGCGGAGGGACCGAGCGCCGCGCCGATCTTCCATTGCACATCGAGGTGGGCCTGGCCGTGGTACCGCCGCGTGGCGTAGTCCACCTTCGCGCCCGCCGCCGCCATCGACATCTCCGCGTGATGGTAGGGGAGCCCCCAGCCCAGCCGCGCAGCTCTCACGGCCAACCAGGACGCCGCGTCCAGGCTGAAGAAGAAGACCGCAGGATCGCGCCCGTCACGGTGGACGTAGGTGCGAACATTGGTCTCCAGAAAATCGAAGGCCAGCGGGGACCAGCGCGGGCGGACCCCCTCCATCGCAAACGGCACCACGCCGACGAACGCGCGTTCTTCGAACAAGTCCAGGGTCAGCCCCGGGGGCAGGAGCGCTTGGAGCGGCGCGGGCTCGACCTCCCAATGGAGGAAGGCCAGGTGCCGCCAGCGCTGGGTCCCGGCGTTGGCTCCGGAGGGCCGCAGGGCCTGCGAGACCCGGTCCATCAAGGGGCTTTTGGGGTCTTGCCGAAATGGGCGGCGACGCCCGGGTGGTACGGGGCACGGTCCAGGTCGTTCTCCACCAGCTGCGCCTCCAGGCCCTTCCACGGACCGTTCTTCGCCGCCAGGACCTTGTCCTTGGAGAAGACGGCCGCGGCGAGTCCCTTGACGGCGTCGGTGTCGAGGTCCGCTCCGATGAGCAGGTAGGACCGCGTGTAGTACGTCTTCACGGCATCCGGCTGGAATGGATAGGTGCCCGCCGGGACGTTGCTCAGATCGTAGACGTCGCTGAGCGGGGCCGCCAGGACGTAGTCTGTCGCCACGCCCAACATCTTGATTCGCGCGGCTTGCTCCTTGTCCACTTTGGCCAGCAGCGGCATGCCCGGCGCAGTCGTGATGAAGATCGCGTCCAGGTCCCCGGCGATGAGTTTCTCCAGCTGCTCTGCGTGCTCGCCCTTGAACATGGACTCGTCCTTCTCCACGTCGATGTTGTGGAGGTGATGCATGACCGCCCATGCGCTGATCCACGAGCCGGAGTGCAGGGGACCGACGCCGATGCGCCGCCCCACCAGGTCGTTGATGCTCTTGATCCCCGTGTCCTTGCCGGCGAGCACGTGGATGAACTCGCGACCAATGGGCGCGAACACCTTGGCGCCCTCGGCGATCTTGCGGCCCTCATCACCCTGGTTGTGGTAGACCATGATCGTGTCGTACTGGGCCATGGCCATGTCCGCCTTGCCCGACCCAACGGCGTTCACATTGTGGAACGACCCGGGCGACTCCTTCACGTCCAGCGTGTATTGGCCGCCCTTGATCACCTCGGCCAACTGCGTCCCGGCCGCGTGGTAGTTTCCGTCCTTGGCGGCGGTGAGCAACGTCCAGCTGTGCCCCGCTGGCTCAGGCGTAGGGTCCCCCGCGGTCTCTGGCGCCTTGGCGGCGGCCGGGGTTCCATCGGTCGCCGCTGGGGCGGGCCCCGGCGTCGGCGCGGGCTTGGACTCACACCCGAGCAGCGCGAGCGTGACGATGGCAA
>CALBXO010000046.1 GCA_937890335.1 uncultured Pseudomonadota bacterium
CCGAGGCCGAGCGCCACGCGCTCGAACCGCCCGTCTCCACCACAGGCGAGCTGCTCATCGTCGTGGACCCAGAGACCGTCAGGCAGACATCGCTGGCCGGCAGCTTCGCGCAGGTAGACTGGTCGTACGGGTGGATGAACCTGGCCGAGCAGGAGTTTGGTCCCTACACCCTGCTCGAACGCTCCGCCCTCCGAACCACGGACCTCGCGCGCTACCGCTACGTGGTCATGACGCGCTCGGCCACGGCCACCGACCCCGCGGCGGAGACGCTCAGCGCCCTGGACACCTACGTGTCCGCCGGCGGTGTTCTCGTGCTCGAGCAGCCCACGGGAAAACTGCGGTCTACCTTCGCCGCTGACGGCGTCGGAGGTACAAAACAGGGCGGGAAGATCGATGTGATCCAGGGCCTCACCGCGCCGTACGAGCAGCAGCTCGAGGCGATGCCCAACCTCACGAACTACATTGCCTCGTCCGGACCTCGCGCGGGAGCCGTCACCTACCTGGAGATCGACGGGTCTCCAGTTGTCTACCGGATAGAGCGGGGCCGGGGACACGCGATCACGGTAGAGCTCGACCTGGGCAGACAGCTGGTCACCCTCCAGCAAGGGCGACCGGAGGACGACTTTTCCGTGGTCAATCGCCACCCTGACGTCCTCCTCCCCGTCCTGGAAACGAACGACCTCGCCGCCGACCGTAGCCTGTTGGACAACCGTGTCCCCTACGCCGACCTCCTGGAGCGGTTCCTGGTTCATGGCGTAATCTCTGACGCGCGCCCCGTCGTCTCCCTGTGGCCGTTTCCCAGCGCCGCCAACGGCGTCCTGCTGATGACGCACGATGAAGAAGAGATGGGGAACAAAGCGGCGTGGATGGCGCAGTGGGAGAAGGAGCGCGGGGTACAGTCCACGTACTTCGTCATCCCGACCGAGGCCTTTGGGAAGACCGGTGCACGGGCGGTGCGCGCCGGCGGCTCCGAGGTGCAGCTGCACTGGGTCTTGCCGCAGGACGGACAGGGCCTGTTTGACGATGTGGGCGTCTGGAAGATCAACCCCATGCGACGGGCAAGATCCCTGGCCGACCAGAAGAAGGCGCTGGCGACGGTCCTTCCCGACAACGTCCCCATCCGGGCCAACCGTACGCACTATCTGATGTGGACGGACCAATGGGCCGGGGCGTTCCGCAGCATGGCCGCGGCCGGCATCACAATCGACACCAGCTACGGGCCGGACCTGAAATGCCGCGGCTACCTCTTTGGCACTGGTCTGCCCTACCGCGCCATGGACCGAACAGGCCTGCCCGTGGGCGTCACCGAGATGCCCTTCGTCAGCGCAGAGACGCTCGGCGGCGTGGACTCCGCCTGGATGGCGCAGATCTTCACCGAGAGCCGCGACGGGCACCACCAGGCCATCAACGTGCTCTTCCACCCCAACGCCTACGCTTGGGTACCCTCGGTGGAGCTGTTTGATCTTTGGTTGGCCACGTACGACCTCGCCGATGCGACGGGGCACGAGATCCTGACCATCAGCCAGTACCACGAGTTCTTCACCGCCCGCCGCGGCAGTCATCTGCGCAGCTCGGTTCGCAAAGTACTGCCGCCGGAGCCCAAGGTGCCCGTTGTCGTTGTTCCCGACGACGAGCCGGCGCGGGTGCCCGAGGACGAGCCCGCAAAGCCTGCGCCCAAGCCGGACCCGGACAGACCAGTGCGCATTCGCATCGAGGTCGACGCGCCATCCGCGGGCCACAGCGTCGCCGTGCCGGCCAGGACCCGCGGGCTGGAGATACGTCAGACCTGGCGCGGAGAACCCGGCCGTGGCTCGGACGACGTTCCCGAGGTGGTGCCCCGCAACGTCGAGGTCGTGGGCCATCATCTCCGGCTCATCCCACTGCGCCGCGGCGCGAACCTGATCACCGTGGAGTACCGTCGCTGATGGCGCCGCGCACCACATGGACCCGTGCCCTGAGGCCAGACCTCATCGGATTGCTCTGCGTCGCGGCCGTCGCCTTCGGGTGGAAGCTCAGCGCCGACCCGTTCGTGCTCGGATCCAGCGACGCGGAGGTCGTCGGCGCGGCGCCGCCCGCCGCCTCCGACGCCGGCGGGACAATGCTCGTCGCCCCGGTCCTTGGTCCACCGGCGGAGACCTTCTCGTCCCTGGACATGGGGTACGCCTGGTACAACACACTCACCCAGGAGGTAGGTCCGGTGCGGGTCACCTCCTTGGCTGCCCTGCCCCCGCTGGCCCCCGACCAGACACAGCTGATCGTGTTTGCCGGTTCAGCAGCGCGGGCAGCGACACCGGCGCAGGTGGCCCAGGTGAGCGCCTGGGTTCGTTCCGGCGGCGTGCTGGTGCTGGAACAGCCGGGCGCCCAGTGGAGACCGCTGACTGGCCACACCGTCGGCGCCCAGACCCGACCCACTCGCCAGATAACGGCCGCCAATGGCTCCCCTCTCCGCGGCGCGCTGCGCGACGCATTGCTCGACTGCCCGGTGCCAACCACCATCGCCGGCATCGACATTGACGAGGCCGACGCCAAACAGGTGCTGCTGGAGGTCGACGGTCACCCGGCGCTCATCCACGTCCCCGCGGGCGACGGGCACATCTACCTGCTGACCATCGACCTGGCGCGCGCGATCACAACGCTTCAGCAGGGACGGCCCGCCGAAGACTTCTCCATCCCGTCGGTCGACTCGGAGTACGTGCCCGAGCGCTTCACCCAGCCCTACCCGCTTGTGGCCAACGACAAGATGCTCTCCACACGGCTGCCGTACGCGGACATCCTCGAGCGCAACCTGGTCGAGATGACCGCCACGCACACGCCGCTGGCACGGATGTGGTACTTCCCAGGTCGGTTCCAGGGCGTCTACGTCATGAGCCACGATGAGGAGTCCTTCGGCGACCGCTCCCTCTTCCTCACGGATTGGGAGGCCGACAACCAGCTCCGCTCGACGACGTTCGTCATCCCTGGCCCCATGACGACACAGGCGATCCGGCGGATGGCCTCACAGGGCCACGACATCCAGGTCCACTGGAACCGGGGCTTTGCCGACCAGCGCGTCACCCGTCCCGTCGGACTCGGCCCCTGGCGCCCCATCGCGCTCGAACTCAACCTCGCCGACCAGATCGCCCACATCGAGCGTCAATTGGGGGAATCGAGCGTCACGATCAACCGCATGCACGGTCTGACCATCGATCGGCACTGGTCCAGCACCTTCAGGAAGTTCGCGGCGGCCAAGATCGCCGCGGACTCAAGCTACGGACCCACCGGCGACAAACAATTCGGGTACCTCTTCGGGACGGGGCGTCCGTACTACCCGATGGACACCAACGGACTTCTGCTGCCAGTGGCCGAGATTCCCTTCGTCCTTCAGGACGATGAGAACCTGGACCCCGCCTCCCAACGGCGCCTCATCCTCGGCTCGGAGTCGGGTCTCCACCAGCTCATCATGCCCATCTACCACAGCAACACCATGGCGAACCGTCCGTCGGTGGAGGTCATGGAGACGTGGCGCCTGATGTACCGCACGGCAGCCCGTCACGGTCACTGGGTCACCACGCTCCAGGACTTTCTCTTGTTCGACGAGGCGCGTAGAGCCGGCCACCTGTCCTCCAGGTTCGAACCCAGGCAACGGCGTCTGGAGATCAAAGTGCGGGTGACCACACCGCGGCTGGCCGAGCTTGGCAAGGACGCAGACGACGACACGCGCCGCCGGCTGTGCCCATCGGTCTCCTTCCCGCAGTCGTACAAGGGGGAAGGCGTCCAGTCTGTGACGATGGATGGCGATGTGATTCAGCTGCGAAGGCTCGGTCGCAGCGGGGACGGATTCTACCACGTGCTCCCCACCACCTGCGGCGAGCACGTTATCTACGTCACCTATACGGGGGAGGTCTGGGACCAGCCCTCACCACTGGAGAAGCAGCTCACGCCTCCGTGACTGCCAATGCCCAATCCCGAACGGCCTTGAAAAGCGCGTCGTTCACCTGGGTCTGGGCCAGGCTGTCCCGCCCCTCGGGCGACTTGGGGAACGCGTACGTCTCCGTCAGGCCTTCAAGGGTCTCCAGAGTGCACGGTGTCAGAGTCATCGCACCGGTGCCGCGCTTGAGATGCAGCCGCACCTCCCACTCGTCGCTCTGCGCCGTCGGCTCCAGATACCGCTGCCACACGTGACGATCCCCGCCCCGCTTGCGACGCAGCCACACCCGCGCTAGCTTGCCTGGCTGCTCGACTGACTCGCCGACCAACTTGAAGCCCAGGTCGCCCGGCGTGGCGGAAGAGCTGGACTGTAGCTGCAATCGATTTACGTCCATGACAGGCCTCCCTGCGCCGCTGCGCAACATTCCACTGACAGCTCGTGATTCAACGCGGCAACCTCGCGGTCGCCTGCGGTCATGTATCAAAGGCGCGGCCGTTCTAGCAAGCATCGGCCTTGCGATCGGATGGTGCGCCCAGGCGAGCGCCAGCATGTTCGAGCTTCACGGCTACGGACCCCTTGGCATTGCCGCTGCCGGCGCACAAACCGCGACCGTGCGGGATGGCGCCGCGGCTTTCTACAACCCCGCCCAACTGGCGGCCCGAAAGCGCACATCGGTCGCCGTCTCGCTCTACGGCATCGTCCCAAACCTGCACATCGACCGCGCCGCCAACGCGCGGCCCGAGGCCGACGGAGGCCGGGAATCACAGCTTCCAGACGCCAACCTGGGCACGTCTGTGTCGGCCTCCTTCGCGCTGGGCGAGCGCTGGGGCCGCCCCCTGGCCATCGGTGTCGGACTCTTCGTCCCTCTCCTGCATTTCACGCGGCTGGACGCTGTGGATCCAGCGACCCCGCAATTCGCGATCCATGAGCAACTTCCCACACGGCTGGCCGTAGTCTTCGGCGCCGGCTACGAGCCTTTTGATGGTGTCCGCGTAGGGCTCGGAGCGCAGGTGCTCGCCGCGCTCGACGGGAGGGCAGCGTTCGTCCTCGATACCGAGGGACGCCGTGTGGTTCGGCGCACGGTGGACACGAGCCTCAACACCGCCACAGCGCCAGTGGCCTCGCTGGCGTGGGCGCCCACGGACCTGGTCGAGTTTGGCCTCACATGGCGCGGCGCGATCCAGATCGACTATTCACTGCCCATCGACATCCTCTTCCAGGACGCGGGCACCGTCACCATTGAGATTGACGGCACGGCCCTGTATACGCCCGCGTCTCTGACCGGCGGCGTGGGCTTCCACGAGGGCCCATGGACCGTCAGCGCGGATCTTCAATGGATGCGCTGGAGTCGGACGCCGCCACTCTCCGCGCATTTTGCGGCCACCGTCGAGCTGCCGGAGCTCGACCCGGGCGAGGAGCCCGGCGCCTCCGCGCTACGATTTGTCACCGTGGACCCGCAACCCGGCTGGCGCGACACCCTCGTGCCACGGCTCGCGGCAAGTTGGCGCTCCGACGGCCCCGGCACACCCAGCCTGACCGCCGGCTACGCCTACAAGCCAAGTCCAATTCCGGAGCAGGTCGGATACTCCACCTACCTCGACAGCAACACCCATCAACTGGGACTCGGGGGCGACCTCGGGCTCGGCGATCATCGGTTTCGGCTGAGCACGGGCCTCAACATCCTGGCGGACCGCTCCACCCGCAAAGACCCCGAGCGCGACGCCGCCGGTGTTGGCGATGTGCAATCCGGGGGCACAATCTGGACGGTCGTCCTCGGCTACTCCAAACTGTACTGACCCAGGGCGAGACGCGTCCCGGAGACCGCGCAGCACGCTCCGCAGCTCGTCGCTCATCCGCGCCGACGCCGACGAGCTTGGTTGCGCATGGACCACCCCGGTGTTACATCGGAGGTGTCGTGCTCTGGTGGGTCCTACGTGACCGATGATCTGCTCAACCTGAACGTCGTCCCGAGCGAGCCCAAACCCGGCGACGTGATCGCCGGCCGCTATGAGCTGCTCGAGATCATCGGAAGGGGTGGATTCGGACTCGTTTACGGAGCCACAAACCTCTCCATCAAGCAGCGCGTTGCGCTCAAGGTCCTCCTGCCAGAATGGGTCAACCAGGACCCGGAACTGTCCATCCGCTTTCGGCGAGAGGCGGTCCTGGCCAGCCAGCTGCGCCACCCCAACACGATTACCCTGTACGATTACGGCGGCACCGACGACGGCATCCTCTACATGGCCATGGAGTATGTGGACGGTCGGACTCTCTCCACCGTCCTGCGCGATGAGTCGCCGCTCGCCCCCAACCGGGTGGTCCCCGTCCTGGTCCAGATCCTCGACAGTCTGGAGGAGGCGCATGCCGCCGGCATCGTCCACCGCGACCTCAAACCCGGCAACATCATGCTCACCGATCACCGGGACGAGGAGTTCGTCAAGGTGCTCGATTTTGGGATCGCAAAGGCGCTGGCTCCGGGTCTCCTCACCGGCCGCGACATCAGTCAGACGCTCACACAGGCAGGCCAATTCTGCGGCACGCCGCGCTACATGGCCCCCGAACAATTCCGCAACACGACCATCACCCCTGCGGCCGATCTGTACTCGCTGGGTCTGATTTCGTACGAGATGCTCACAGGCGAACAGGCTGTCTACGGCGAGACCATGGTCGACCTGATCGTACAGCAAGTCGCCGGGCCCGATCTGCGTCTCCCCGCGGATCTCGACATGCCCGACTCACTGCGGGACGCGGTGAACCAGGCGCTGCGCAAGACACCGAACAAGCGGTTTCAGTCCGCGGCCGAGTTCCGCGCAGCACTCCAGGGATTGGATTGGACCGAGCTGCCAGACGCCGATTCCCTCGCGCCGGCCACTCTGGATACGGACACACGCGCACAGTCCACCGACCTGACCACAGAACACCCGCGGCTCGACACGGCCATCGACGAGGACGAGGACTACGCGCACCAACCCACGGAGGCCCTGGGCGCGTGGCACGCCCCGCCGATGGACGTGACCGCCGAGCCCACCGTGGACCACCTGGACCTGGTACCGACCCACCACAGCTACAAGCTGAACCGGCCATCTCCGCTGCGCTCCACCGCTCCGCCCGAGGCCCAGCAACCCCACGAGACTCATCCACAACGCTTCGGCTCCCCCGAGGAAGACACCGGTACCAACCCTCGGGTCCCGGCGCAGGAGGACGTGGGCACCAATCCCCGAGTGGCCGCCAGCGACACCGCGCCCGAGAAGACAGCCCAGTTCGACCGCACGCCGGGCCGTCCCACCGGGGCGCCACCGCGCCGTCAGAACGCCGACGTAACAGTCGACATCTCGCGCAACGAGCTGTTTGCCGCGGAGCTGGCGCGCGACGCCTTTGACCCCGTATCGATGATCGCCCCCTCCGTACAGGCCGCCTCCCTCCACGCGGATCGGACCGTGGACATGGGGCAAAACACTGAGGCGCCACCACCGCCGAGATTCGCCTCGCGGCTCGAGCGCAACGTTCGCAGGAACGTGGCACGCGGGCAGGTCGGCGGCGACGCGCCGAACAGGCAGACGGGCCGCAAGGTCGCGCTCTCGGTCGCGGTGCTCATTCTTTTTCTGGTCATCGCCGCCATCTCGGCGCAGGTAGCTCACTCAGTCTGGAAGCGATCGCAGCTCGTGGCTGCACCGCCG
>CALBXO010000047.1 GCA_937890335.1 uncultured Pseudomonadota bacterium
GGGATCTGCGCCGACACGTCCTTGAGGTTGTTCTCCCGCGCACCGCTGACCGACATATGGGGGTGCACTTCCGGGTCAAAGGCGTAGGTGGGCGTGCGCTTGAGGACGCGCTCCCGCAGCGACCGCCCCGTGGGGGTATCGGACGCCTCCAGCGCCGCAACATCTCCCTGAAACAAGATCTCGCCGCCGCGCTCCCCTCCGTGAGGACCGAGTTCGATCACCCAATCGGCCCCGCGAATGATGTCAGGGTCATGCTCCACGACCACGACGGCATTGCCGATCCCCGACAGGCGCCGCAGCACCGCCAGCAGGCGTTCTGTGTCTCGGGCGTGCAGTCCCGCCGTGGGCTCGTCGAGCACGTAGAGCGTGTCGGAGAGCATGCGCCCCAGCGAGGACGTCAGGTGGATGCGCTGGACCTCACCGCCGGACAAGGTGCGTGACTGCCGGTCCAGGCTCAGGTACCCAAGCCCCACCTCATCCAGGTAGCTGACCCGGTAGACGAGCTCCTCGAGCAGGGGTTCCACCTTGGCCCGATCGACCTCTGGCAACGCCGAACAGAACGCACACTCCACGTCGTCGCCAGCCAGCGCCCGAAAAGCGACGCGCGCGTCCCGGACCGTCAGACCCAGGAAGCTGGCCACGTGGTGGCCGGACAGCGTGACGCAGCGCGCCTCCTGGCTGAGCCGGCACCCGTCACAGTCCGGGCACTGCGTGTACCCGCGGTAGCGCGCGATCATGATCCGCGAGCTTGGCCGGTACCGCTTCTTCTCCAGCTGGCTGAAGTATCCGCGCACGCCACCCCACCCTTTCCCGCCTTCGAGGACGAATCTCCGATCCTGGGCGGGCAGGTCCCGAAAGGGGATGTCCGTAGCGATCATGGCCTTTCGCGCGGCACGGATCAGGCGTGTGCGCCGCGCCTTCATGCTCTTGGAGTCCGACTCAAAGACCGCTACGGCGCCCTGCTCAAGCGACAGCCGCGGGTTCGCGACCACTTTGCTCATGTCGAGCCCAGCGGTGCGACCGAAGCCAGAGCAGGTTCCGCAGGCACCAATCGGCGTGTTGAACGAAAACAACTGCGGAATCGGCGGGGTGAAGGATCGACCGCAGTCGTTGCAGGCGAATTGCGCGCTGAACGGCGTCTCCCGCCCGTCCACGACCAGCGTCAACCGATCTCGCCCTACGCGGAACCCCGCCTCCGCGGCCTCCACATAGCGCAGCTCCTCCCCTGCACGGACCGTGAGCCGATCCACGATGACCGGAAACGAATCGCGCGCCAGGAGCCCGGGCACATCCGCGGCGTCGGTCACGCGGATCACGGCCCCATCGACCCAGAGGCGCCTGTATCCGTCGGCCGCGATCTCTTCCAACACCTGCGCCGAGGTCTGAATCGACAACACGGGCACGTCCGCAACGACCATGGCGACGGTGCCTTCCGGCATGACCGACAGCGCGTCGCTGACCGTGCCAGCCGTCTCCCGCCGTACAATCTGGCCGCAGTCCGGACAGGCCGTGACGCCGACGTGCGCGAAGACGAGCTGTAGATGATCGGCGATCTCGGTCAGCGTCGCGACGGTGCTGCGCGCATTCTTGACCGTGTTCTTCTGCTGGAGAGCCACGGCCGGGAGCAGATTTTTCACCGACTCCAGCGGCGGCTTCTCCATGCGGCGCAGGAACTGCCGGGCGTAGGTGGACAGCGACTCCACGAAGCGGCGCTGGCCTTCCGCGTAGAGAGTATCGAAGGCGAGTGAAGACTTGCCGCTGCCCGAGACACCCGAGATTGCGGTCAGCGACGCGTGGGGAATGGACACGTCCACGCCCTTGAGATTGTGGGTGCGGACACCCTCGAGCACGATCCGTGATTGGCTTGTCACGTTCTCCTTCTTTGCGCGATCCCAGGGTTGGCACGCCGGGCCCCGCTTATCTCCCGTCACCGCTTCTACGGATTGCACGTCCGCGCCGCAAGCCGCTGGGGGTGTCATCTCACGCATCCCGACGGCGCCGCGCACGTGCACGATTTCACCCGGCACCTGGGGGTGGCGCGCCGCGCGCAAATCCTGCACCGACGCCCTCACCGCCGGGATTGCGCATACGAGGCACCAGCTGCCAAACCGTTGTTGACAATCGGGGGACCGTGTGTAAGAACAGCCCCGCTTTTCCGCCACTTCCACAATCCGTGATGTGGCCGGCCAACGCCCTCACCGCCGCAACGGAGGGGTAGCCAGGAAAGTCGGGGTTACACGCCTCGTTCTTCGAACGAAACGGAGTTCCGATGCACTGTCGGCACGCTTCGAATCTCACCGTACTCGTCTCGGTCGCCATCGTCGTCTCTCTCGCCCTTGGTGCGTGTACACGCCCACGGGAGGGATACCAGCCCGAGCAGCCCATTCCGTTCAGTCACTACAAGCACGCCGGTCAAAATGAGATCGCTTGTCAGTACTGCCATGTGGGACCTGCGATGGGCCGTCATTCGACGGTGCCGAGCACGAACATTTGTATGAACTGCCACCGCGTCGTCGCCATTGACCGTGAGCCCATCAAAAAGCTCACCGAGGCCTACGACAACGGCACGCCCATCAAGTGGGTCAAGGTCCACGATTTGCCGGACCACGCCTACTTCGATCACCAGCCCCACGTCGCGTTCTTTCAACAGAACGTGGAGGGGAACACCGCGCCGGGGAAAATGCAGGGGGTTTGCGCCAACTGCCACGGCAACGTCGATGAAGCCGCCGTCGTGAAGACGGAGAACCAGTTCAACATGGGGTGGTGCGTCAACTGCCACCGTGAGAACAACGCGCCCATCGACTGCCAGACCTGCCACCGATAGCGGCTGAGGTAACCGGATGACCGAAAACAAGACGGGCGGCAGCCGACGGTTCCGACTGCCCGGTTGGACCGCTCGCCAGGACGAGCTCATCGCCAGCACCAAGGGCGACGAGGCTAAGATCAGCCTCGTCTTCCCCGAGGAGGACACGCCCATGGACGTGTCCCGTCGGGACTTCCTTCGTGTCGCGGGTGCAGGCGCAGCCGCCGCGGGTATCACCGCAGCGTGCCGCGTTCCGCAAGACCAGATTGTGCCTCATGTGGATCGGCCCGAGGAGGTCTACCACGGGATTCCCAACGTCTACACCAGCGTCTGCGGAAGCTGCTCGGTAGGCTGCGGGACTCTGATGACCGCGCGCGAGGGCCGGGTTCAGAAGCTCGAGGGCAACCCCGAGCACCCGGTCAGCCAGGGCAAGCTGTGTGCGCGTGGCCAGGCCTCCATTTTTGATCTTTACGACCCCTCGCGCGTGAACGGACCCAAGCGGGTCACCGGCGGCGCCGCGGCGGACACGTCGTGGGAGGAGCTCGACAAGGCGATCATCGCCGCGCTCAAGGGCGCGAAGGTGGCGGTGCTCACCCGCCCGCAGACGGGACCGGCCACCGTGGCTGCCCTCGCGGCGTTTGGCGCCCGTGTCGTCAGCTGGGAGCCGCTCGCGGCCACCTCCGCGGTGGCGGTCGAGGAGAAGGGATACGGCACGGCCGCCCTTCCCCGCTATGACCTGGCCGCGGCCAACGCCGTCGTCACGTTCGG
>CALBXO010000048.1 GCA_937890335.1 uncultured Pseudomonadota bacterium
TCGGGAAGGTTGGGGGACTGCGTGCAGGCCGGTGCGGCGAAGAGTGCGAGGGCGATCAGGAGGAGTTTCATGGCGATCCCGGGTTGCGTCGTGTCCCGAAGATAGGAGGTCGCGCAACCGGGAGGGAGCGAAACCTTCTTCACCCCCAATTGATCGCCCGCCCGGTCGCGGCCGAAATCGTCCGTGGGCGGGTTGGCGTCGCGGGCCACGTCTGCCGACTTGTAGGACGCAGACCGCCGCCCCGTCAGTCGATTGTGCGTGGGGGCATGCCGCCCTTGTCCGCCGGTTTGTCGGCTGGTTTCTCCGCCGGTGTAGCGGCCTTGTCCGTGGTTTTTCCACCCGGTTTGGCAGCCGCGGCGGCTTTGTCGCTCGGTTTCTTTTCGGGCGCAGCCACGTCGGCGTCGCTGGTCTTGGCTCCGAGTTTTCGGGGCGGACTTGTGCCGTCGGGGGGGCCGTCGACGGGCGCCTTTTCTGGGGGCGCCTTTTCTGCGGGCACCGCCTTGGCGGGCGGGCCAGCGTCCGGTTTGGGTTTGGGGGTGGCCGCGCCCGCATCTTTGGCGGGAGGCGCCTCTGGCTTGTCGGGACTGCGGTCGGCCTTGTCCTCGGGCCTGCGTCGTCGTCGCGGCTCGGGTTCCTCGGCGGCGTCGGCTTCCGCGACGGCTACCGCGGAGTCCGGGGCGGGCGCGACGTCGGCGACGCCGGCGTCGGGCGTGGAGGGTGCGACTTCGGGAGCTGCGGGTGTTTTGTCCCCGCTGAACCAGAATATTCCCCCCAGAAACAAGGCGACAACGAGGCCGCCGACGGCGAGAAAGATGCCCGTGCGAGGTCGGGCGCGGCGCGCGGTGCGGATCGCGTAGCCGTCGATGTCCTCGCCGATCGCGTAGGCGCTGGGGTCCAGCTCGAAGCCGTCGTCCACGGCGGCGACTGCGCCGGTCGTGGGACCGCTTGCGTCGTCGTCGACCGCAGGGGGGATGGCTTCGGCTTCGACCGTCGCGTGGACGAACGGGTTGGAATCGAACGGTCCTGTGGGCTGCTCGGAACGCGGCCTCTTCGTCTTGCGGGCCAGGGGCGCCACCGCGCCCGACAGCGCAAGCCCCTCGGTCGCGGCCAGCTCCTCGAGGGCGTCGGCGAACTCGGAGATCGAGCCGTAGCGCTCGTTGGCGCGCTTGTTGAGCGCCTTCATGATGACCGCCTCAAGGGCGGGCGGGACGACGACGTCCGGATTCTTGATCGACGGAAGCACAGGGGTGTCGTTGACCTGCGCGTTGAGGATCTGCATGGGGTTGGTCGCCTCGAACGGCGGTGCGCCCACGATCATGTAGTAGAGAATGAGCGCCGCGCAGTAGAGGTCCGCGCGCCCGTCTGTGGGGTCGCCGGTGGCCTGCTCCGGGCTCATGAAGTCGGGGGTGCCGAAGACCATCCCCGTCTGGGTCAGACCGCTCTCCTCGGTGAGCAGCTTGGCGATGCCAAAGTCCAACACCTTGACGTGAAATCGCCCCTTGCGGCTGGCCACGACCATGATGTTGTCGGGCTTGAGGTCGCGGTGAATGATGTCTTGCTTGTGGGCGGCGTCGAGCACGTCACACAACTGCAGGACGATGTTCATCGCCAGGTCGAGCGCCAGGCTGCCGCGCTTTTCCACCAGGTCACCGAGGGACTGCCCCTCGATGTACTCCATGATGATGTACAGGCTGCCGTCGTCGTGCTGCCCAAAGTCATTGAGGGTGACCGCGCCCGGATGGTTGACCTTGCCAATGGTGCGCGCCTCGTTGAAGAAGCGACGAATGATCTCCGGGTCACCCGTGAGGCGTTGCGACAGGAACTTGATCGCGACTTTCTGACCGACCTGGGTGTGTTGGGCGAGGTAGACCTCGCCCATACCGCCGGAGCCAATGTGCTCGACGATGGTATAGCGGCCGCCGACTACGCGGCCGAGCCAAGGGTCTTCGGAGGGTTGAAGTGCACTGAGGTCTGCCCCACAGACGCCGCAGAAGTTCGCGGAGTCATCCTTGAGCTCAGCGTCGCAGAAGGGGCAGCTGGTCACTTACTTCGTCTTCACTTTCCCGCGGTTCTCCTCGACCTGCTCGAGGATGATGAACTGTACGCGGCGGTTCTTGTCGCGAGCGCGCGCCAGGGCGCGGCCCGATTTACCATCGATGGATTCGGCGGGAACTGTCTCACCGTAACCCTTGGGGCGCAACCGTTTTGTAGGCACGCCACATTCCGCCGTGAGGAACTCAAAGACGCTCTTGGCGCGGGCCTCACTGAGCGTGAGGTTGTACGCGTCGCTTGCGCGGTCGTCGGTGTGGCCCTGGATCTCCACCCGCTTGATGCCGGGGTAGTTCTCGAGCACCGTGGCCACATCGCGCAGCAGCGGCTTGGAGCGGCCTGCGAGCTTGGCGCTATTGGTCTGGAAGTAGACCCGCTCGAGGATCTTGATCTCGCCCTTCTCGACGATGATGTTCTTGTCCGGGCAGCCGTCCTCATCCTCGAATTGGTTGTAGGTCTCGGGCCTGTCCGGGCATTTGTCGTCCGTGTCGAGGATACCGTCGCGGTCGTTGTCCGGGTCCGGGCAGCCGTCCTGGTCCTCAAAGCCGTCCTTGTCCTCCGGGTTCAGGGGGCATTTGTCGTTCACGTCGAGGATGCCGTCCTTGTCGTTGTCGAGGTCCGGACAGCCGTCCTCGTCCTCAAAGGAGTCGTAGTCCTCAGGGTTGTCCGGGCATTTGTCGACGTCGTCGGGGATGCGGTCGCCGTCGCGGTCGGTGATCGGGCAGCCCTTGGTCTCCTTGGGACCGGGTACCAGCGGGCAGGCGTCGTCCACATCGAGCGTGCCGTCCTGGTCGTTGTCCGGGTCGGGACAACCGTCCTCGTCCTCGAAGTCGTCCCGATCCTCGGGCTCGTTGGGGCAGCTGTCGTCCATGTCGAGGATCCCATCCTGGTCGTTGTCCGGGTCGGGGCAGCCGTCTTCGTCCTCAAACTGGTCTTTGTCCTCGGGCGTGCGAGGGCAGTTGTCGGCTGAGTTGAGGATGCCGTCCTTGTCCCAGTCCGGGTCGTACTCGGCGTAGCGCAGCCCACCGAAGACGCGAATCTCCGGGGCGCCGTACCCAGCGATGATGCCGCGACCGATGCCGGTCTCCAGGTTCAGGCCAAAGTCCGTGCGGTACTTGAGACCGACAAGCCCCTCCAGCGGGGTCACTTCGGACTTGAAGAAGTCGTCGAAGCTCGTGGAGCCGTAGAGCTCCGCGCCGAGGAGGAACCGGTTCTCGACGATCTCGTATTGGGCACCCGCACCAAAGACGAGCTCGCTGCCGACCTCCAGGTTGCCGAAGCCGCGGGTGGACTGGAGGTCCGCGCCGAGGTTTGCTGCGAGCAGCAGGCGGTCAATCTTGGTGTCGATCACGACCCCAGGGCGCGCGGTGACGTTGCCGCTCGAGGTGAACGCCTCGGTGTCGCCGGTGGGGAGGCTCAGATGCAGCACAAAGGCCAGCCCAACCGGGTTGTCCTCGCTGCTGACCGCGGTCACCTTGGGACGCAGCCGCAGGTCGCCGATCGTGGCGCCCTCGATGGTCTGCTGGTCGATGGTGGCGGAGTTGAGCAGGTAGATGGGCAGGGCGATTCCAAGCTCCAGGAAGTCGAACAGGCCCAAGGCGAACAGCGCCTCGGCGACGACCTGGTTCTCGATGATCGCGATCTCCTTGTCGCTGCCAGCGGGCACGAGGACAAGTGGGTCCTTGTCGTAGTGCAGGATCAGACCGCCGGAGACCTGCAGGTCCGCGGAGGTCTGGGACGCGTCCACGTTGAAGATACCGTATGGACTGGGGGTCGGCTCAAAGTTCTGGACGTCGAGGTCCGCGTCCGTGGGTCCACCAAAGTCCTGCTGTGCGCTGGCCTGTGTTGCGATGAACATCGCAGTGACGGTCATTGCGCAGAGAATATTGCGAAACGTTTTCAAGCGGTCGGTACTCATGGCCCTGTCTGGATGAGAGTTGCTGTCACGTATACCGCAGTACCGCGACGTGGGGTAGTCCTTTGTCCTACTTCGTGATCTGACGCGTTGGGTTGGAGTGCGGTGGCGGCGCGTTGTTACGCCTGCCGTGAGCGGGGCACGACGGCGGTTCAAGCCACGGGCTTGAGATGTCGATTGACGGTGCAGGACTTGGTCTGTCGCCCCACGAGGTTGCCAATGAGCACTGCCTACTCGGTTCCATTCGATGAGTTGCCGCAAGAGTCGCGCCGGCACCGCCGCATCCCTGTGCGGCTGCCGGTGCGCCTTGGTGAAGGGGAGCAGGAGGTCACGCTGATGTCTGAGGACGTGAGCTACTCGGGCCTGTTTGTCCGCACGGATATGTTCCTGGAGCCCGGTGTGCGGGTCGCGCTGGCCATTCGTGTCCCGGATACGGGCGAAGATCTGGCGCTGGTGGGCGTCGTCGCGCATTGCATCGACTGGGACCAGGCCGCGAGCTTTCAACAGGGCCCCGGCATGGGACTTCAGATCTACGGGTTTGAGCGCGAGTCGCTCGAACAGTGGAATGGGTTTGTCGCGCGCGCGATGGCGCTCAATGACGCGCGCAGCCTCGACGACGCTGCGCGCAGCGTGGACCAGGTGCGCGACCTGGTGCAGCCGATTCGCAGGCGCTTTCCGCGCATGACCGCCAAGTTCGAGGTTCACGCCGGGTCCGTCGACGAGCTTTTTGAGATGCTGAGCAAGGACATCAGCGCCGGAGGGACCTTCCTCCTGCATGCGCAGCTCATGCCCGTCCGGACCCCCATCGCGCTGGCGTTTGTACACCCGACGGATGGCTCCAGATTTGAGATCACAGGTGAGGTGGTTCGGGTGGTCGAGAGCCCGCCGCGCTGCCGCGGCATGGGCGTTCAGTTCCGCGCCGATACGGAGGTTCGTGCGGCCTTCACTGCCTTTATCGAGAGTGGGCTTCCCGACGTGTCCGAGGCCGTGGAGTTCGTCCCCCTCATGGACGCCGATCTCCTCATGGACCCGAACGATCAGTAGGTTGGGACCTTCATTCCGGGCACCCAATTGTCGATGACGACGAGCTCGGTGCGCTCGCCGAGCAGGTTGCCGAACCCGGCAAACAACTCACCGCCAAGGTATTGCGTGAAGTCGGCGTCGCCCTCGGCGCGAGGTCGCAGTTGTGTGTTCACGATGCCCTCGCCGCTGGCCTTGCGCGGATGCTCAAGGTTGATCGCGAAGCTGGTCACCTTACCGCCCTTGTAGCTGAGCACGTGCACATTGCCCTTGTCGTCCACGGCCTCGACCATCCCGACATGGGTGTACCAGTCGTTGTTTCGGCCATCTCCGTTGCGGTCGTACGTGTTGTGGAAGAAGACGATGTCGCCCACGGCGGGGCGGGTGGCGTGGTAGACCTTGCCGCGGCGCTTGGCAGCGGCGTACAGCAGGGCCACCGCGTCGTCGTTTGCCGGAAGATCGATATCGACCCCGTTGGCCAGGTAGACCGCGCGAATGAACGCCGCCGCATGCGCCGGCTGGAACAGCACTGGCCCGTCCGATTTGGGGGCTGGTGCCGCCGCTTGCTTCGGACGTGCTGGGGCGGCTGCGGGCGCCGCGCGGCGTGCAGGACGGGTCGGCTGATCGACGGCGACGGACGCCGGTGCTGAGGCGACCATGCGATCCTCTTCCAGCGGCACCGTGTCCACGCCACGGGACAATACGCCGGCAGACTTCGGATACACGGGGCGCACGTCGTCGCCGAGCAGAGACGCGTTGTACACTGTGAAGGGCGCGCTGGGCGCCTTGATGGAACCGCAGCCGCTGGCGACGAGGACCAGGACCAGTATGGCAGTTGATCGGTTCATCAGCAGCCCTCCTCGCAGCTCTCCAGCTCAACCTCGACGACCGCGTCGTCCCCGCGCTGCAGATCGAGAGCCTTGATGCCCTGGACCAGGCCCGTTCCGTCCGCTGCCAGACCCAGCACGTGGATCAGGTAGGAGCCGCTCTGGAGGCCGTCGATGACGCCGCGGGCGGTCCCACATGCGTAGGTTCGCTCATCGATGGCGTACGCGTCCTTGTCGTAGACGCCCACCGACACCTCGGACACGCCGTTCTGCGCGCAGAGGCGGCCGTTCTCGAAGAACCAATTCACCTCCAGCCGTGCCTCCTTGGCGGTCAGGCGCAGCGAGGTGATCGGGGTGATCGTGCCGGGGCTGACCCCCACATCGATCTTCGTCGAGGCGAACGTGGCCCGCCCGGACTGGTCCACTCCGTACAGCCGGATGTTGTAGCGACCGGGCATCAGGTCCTCGATGACCGTGCGACCCGTGTCACAGGGGAAGACCACCTGCGCCGGGGCCGATGGGCCCTGCACCTCGGCGGTGACGATTTGCACGCCGCTGTCCTTGCAACCCAGTGGGCTTACGCGCCACTCGAGGGCAAGACCGCCGGGCTCTTCAGGGGCGCTGTCCTCGTCGCAGGAAACGAGCGTGCCGGCGAGGGCGAAGAGGAACAAGGATGTGACAAACAGCGGGAAGCGCATGGGACCACCTTGGCGGGTGTGGCTGTGTAGGACATGTGGGCTTGTGTGCACCATGGCCTACACTGCGGCACATTGCCGAGCGGTCAAGAAATCCCCAGACGGACGGGGGCCGGACTACCGAAGTGCGCGGGAGATGCGCCTCGGTGTCGTCGGTGTCGGAGCCGATGCGGAAGATCGGTTCGGGGTCGGGAAGCGCTACGGCTGGATCTGCTCGGCGAGGAAGCCGCCAAAGCGCTCCTGCAGCGGATCGTCGTGGTTGTCGGCCAGCTCGCCCACGGTCACCAGGGCGTAGGCCAGCTCCTCGACGCTCAGATCGTCGGCGAGGATCGTCTCCACGAATTCGACGCTACCATCGCGAAGGGCGAAGGCGCCGAAGTGGACCTTGGTGTTGATGTCGTTGAGGGCCTCTGCGAGCCCCGTGGTCTGATCCAGATCCCGGAGAACGCGGGCTCGGAGCGTCAGGTAGGTGGCGCGGTTGTCCTGCCACACACGGATCGCGAAGCGTGCGGAGCCAAAGGAGAACCAGAAATCTCCCTCGCCGTCTTCGCGCATGGGCAGGTGCAGCTCCTCGAGCATGTGGCGGACCCAGGTGCGCGCGCGCTCCAGATCTTCCCGCTCGATCCCCGGAACCTGCGACGCCAGGCGACCCAGCAGGGGCGCCAGGTCCGTGAAGGCCGTTGCATCCTGGGTCTGATCCGCTCGCAAGCCCCCAAAGGCCTCCTGGAGCAGGTTGTCGAGCCGGTCGGCCTCTTCGCCGACCATGGCCAGCGTGATCGCGAACTCGGACAGGTCGAGGTCGGCGCCGAGAATCGTCTTCTCGAACGTAATGCGCAGCGCATCCCCGTCGGGCTCGATGAGACAACGTCCGGAGATGATGTCGGCGTTCAGCGTCGTGAGTACCCCCGCGACGACCTCCTCTCCGCCCTCCAGATCGCTGGCCCGGATTCCGGCGACCAGGACGCTGTGGAATCGCAGCAGCGTGCGGCCGCCGCGCTCGATGAACTGGACGTGGACCCGCGCCGAATCGAGGCGGAAGCGGAACACGCCGCCCTGCTGTGCGACGTCCAGACCCAGCTCGCCGAGGAACGTCGTGACCCGGTCGGTCAGCTCGTCCGTGTCGGGTGCGGGCGCGAAGAGCTCGTCCATGAATGTGGACTGGACGTCCTCGAGCGGCATCCGGCCATAGTCGGAGCCGCTGAGCTCGTCCGCGGGCAGACGCAGCCCGGGAAGTGCCGGTCGGCCTCCGGGATCGCGGGACGCGACCGCTGCGCTGCGCAATTGTCGGGCGAGGTCCGCGGCGATCTGCCGGTCGCCCTGGATGCGTTCGGCCCAGGCGTCCGACGACACGGTCTCCTCATCGATGACGTCGTGGAAGAACAGGCTCACCTCGGTCCCAAACGGGAACAGCTCCACCCCGCCGCCCGGCAGGCCGTAGGCGCTCGTGTGGGCGATCACTGCGCCGTCAAACAGGCGCGCGTTGATGAAAGCGATCAGCTCAAGGAGAGCCACCGAGTAGGTGGATCGGCCCACGTTGGCAATGAGCTTGACGCCGCGGCTGTCGCTGCGGGGATGCACATAGGGGCGCAGCTCCACGTCCACCACGCCGTCTACGTTGCTGACGCGGAACGGGCCACCAATGCCGATCAGGCGGGCATCGAGCAGCTCGCCCATTTCCAGGTATGCCGGCGAATTGTCCTCGGGGAACGCGGCCTCATCGGGGAGGATGTAGGCCGCCATCTCCTCCGGCGTGACGTCGATCTCGGCCTCGTCGAACGCGTAGGTCCAGAGGATGTCCGCACCGCATTTTGGGCAGATGGGGTGCTCGACGGGAACGCCGCCGTGGTACTCGAACCGGAAGTCGAAGGCCCACCCGCAGGCGGCGCAACTCTCATGAAGCTGGGACACGGCTACTCCTTGCCGACGGTGCAGTACACTTCGTCGAAGGCGGCACATCGGCCATCGAGACACACTGTGGAGAGACACTCGTCCTTTACCACGCAGGCGGTTCCCGCGTCCCCCTTCGGGCGACAAATGAACTGGCCGTCCTCCAATTCGATACAGGATCCCTCGCGGCATTGCTCGTTGAGGTTGCGCGAGAAGTCGGCGCAGTTCTGGTCCAGCGTCGGCAACACGGAGCACTCACCCACCTGGGGCACCGCGATGTCCGTGATCTCGCAATAGAGGCCGAGCCGGCAGCGGTCGATGGCGGGGTTGCACGGCTCCCCCGCGGCGATACCGACCTTGAACTCCTCGCGGCAGACGCCGAGCAGCGGGTCCGGGTCGAATTCCTCCCAGCAATACAGCCCCTCTGCGCAATCGTTGGGGTCGTAGCAGGATTCCTGGTCCTGGCGCGGCGCAGCACATTTGTTGTCGGCCTGGTTGCAGATCAGCCCGCGCGCGCACTCGTTGGAGTCGATGCAGTCTTCGCGCGTGCCGCGCTCGGCCCGGCAATACCGCTCGCGAAGCTCCACGTTCTCGTAGTGGCAGCTGAGCCCGTCACCACAATTGGTTCGGAGCTCGCAGGGCTCGCCGATACCGCGCAGCGTGCGACACCGCAGTGTTCCGTCGTCGGTTGATTTGCCGCAGAACAGCCCGTCGAGGCACTGCTCATCGTCCCCGGCACAGGGCTCGTTCTGGTTCTTCTGCGGCTCGCATCCGCTGCCGGTGCACCATTGATCCACCGGGCACCCAGCGATGCCACAATCGAACGCGTCGGGGTCTTCCAAGGGCGCGGCGCACTGCCCCGGACAGCGGCCATTATTGGCGCAGATGTCGTTGCCGTCGCACTCCACATCGGTGAAACAGTCCTCTCTGCGGGGCGTGTCGCCGAGGAAGATCTGCCGGCAGGAGCGGGGGCGCACACCCGCAGCCAGGTCCTTGCACCCCAGGGCGGCGATGTCGTCGCGGCAGGTAGCGAGTTGCTCGACCTCAAACGTCGCGCTCCCCGCCTCGACGCTGTCGATCCACGTCAGCAGCCGTGGCTCGCACAACACCCCCGCGTCCGCGACGCACTGATCAATGGAGGTGGCCTGGTTGACGAGCTCCACATTGCAGCTGACCTGCTGTTCGCAGAGAGCCGCGTGGAACACAGCGCAATAGTCGGCGATCCCCAGCTCTTTGGGGGCCTCGTCCCTCTTGCCGCCGTCGTCGGAACAGGCGGCGGTGAACAGGACCAGGAGACACAGGATCAGGCGTGGTGAAATCACGCTCCGGGTGTAGCGGACCTCCGAGGGCGGGGCAAGAACGCCGAAGGCGACCCGCGCGCTTGCGCGAGCGGTGGCGCCACTCCACACTCGACCCATGCGCGGGGAGACGACGGCAGAGAGGGTACGCGAATTCATGAAGGCGCTCGGCCGCGCGTCGAGTTCCGCAGGTCGGGTCTATCTCACGGGTGGCTCCTGTGCGGTTCTCGTGGGATGGCGCGGTTCTACGGCGAACATCGACTTACGATTGGATCCCGAGCCTGGCGGGGCATTCGAAGCTCTGCGTACTCTCAAGGATCAACTCGGAATCAACATCGAACTTGCGTCGCCGCAGGACTTTATCCCACCGGTGCCGGGGTGGGAGCGGTCCAGTGTGTTCATCGCCCGGCATGGTGCGGTCGACTTCTACCACTACGACTTCCGAGGGCAGGCGCTGGCGAAGATCGAGCGAGGCCACGCTCGAGATTTGAGCGACGTCCGGCAGATGGTGGACCGCGAACTGGTCACTGCCGAGGCGATCTGGGACAGCTTTGAGTCGGTCCGACCCTTGCTTCTGCGGTACCCGGCGATCGATGCGGGTGGGTTCGAGGCGCGAGTCAAAGCGTTCTTGGAGTCGCTGACATGATCGACCCAAACTTGCCCGGAGCGGAGATAGTCGCACCGGGCCTGGTGGACTTGCGGGACGGCAAAGCGTCGGTGGAGGCGTTGCTGGTGTCCATGGCCCGGCCCAAGCTCATCTGGTTGGGTCTGGACGTGCCCGAGCCGTTGCTCGACCCCGAGATGACGTTGTTTCATCGCTTGATGGCGCGGGACCCGGAGTGCGGGTATCGCGACTACAACAGTCTCCGCCGCCGTCTGGATCGATTTTGCCGCGCGCTGGAACACCAGCGCATGAGCGCACTGCGCGCGCTCCACGCGTCCTAGTGCTCCCGACCCAAATTCCTGCCCTGGTCTGCGCCCGCGCCAGCACGCCGTCCGCGACGCCCTTGGTCCTCACGTGTTCGAAACACGCTTCGGCCTGCAGGTCGCCACGGTCGACGCACCGGCACGACCGGTCACCAGGACAAGACTTCGGGTCGGGAGCACTCGTAGCGCGGTGTCAACGCGGTCCTGTGGGAATGGAGGCGTGGGCACGCTGCGCGGTCAGCGCCGTCGTTGTCGGAGCAGGAGACCAGCGAAAGGGAGGGACAGGAGGAGCGGCCAGGTGGGCGGGGTGCGCGTCACGGAACACCCGCAGTCCTCTTCCTTGCTGACAGCCGCAGAGGGGCCGACGGCGTCGTCGGCGGGGTCGAGGGGGTCGTCTCCGGACGCGACCTCGACGCCGTCGGGCTCTCCGCCGTCGTCTGTGTCCGCGTCCAACGGGTCGGTGCCGGCTTCTTCCTCCGCGGCAGCGTCCAGACCGTCCCCGTCGGCGTCCGGGTCACACAGGTCGCCCAGCCCGTCCCCGTCGAGATCAGCCTGGTCCGGGTTTGCGATCTCCGGACAGTTGTCGAGATCGTCGCCCACACCGTCCTGGTCACCGTCGGGATCGCAGACGTCGCCCACGCCATCCTCGTCCGCGTCCGCCTGGTCCGCGTTGGCGATCAGCGCGCAGTTGTCGTCCGCATCGAGCACGCCGTCGCCGTCGTCGTCGTCGTCGCAGACGTTGCCGATGCCGTCGCGGTCTGTGTCCGTCTGGGTGTCCTGGGGGACCGCGCGGCAGTTGTCGTCGTCGTCCGCGTAGCCGTCCGCGTCATCGTCGTCGTCGCAGGCGTCGCCTTCGCCGTCGCCGTCGGTGTCGATCTGGTCGGGGTTGGGGGTGAGGTGGCAGTTGTCATTGCCGTCTGCGATGCCGTCGCCGTCGTCGTCGTCGTCGCACAGGTCGCCCTGCCCGTCGCCGTCGGTGTCGAGCTGCTCAGGGTTCTGATCCAGCGGGCAATTGTCGTCGTCGTCCAGGATGCCGTCCTGGTCGTCGTCCAGATCGCAGGGGTCGCCGAGACCGTCGTCGTCAAAATCGCCCTGGTCTGTGTTCGGGTCCAGAGAGCAATTGTCGTCGTCGTCCAGCACCGTGTCGTCGTCGTCGTCCGGGTCGCAGACATCGCCCAGCCCGTCGTTGTCGGTGTCGCGCTGTTCGGGGTTGGTCACCAGCGGGCAGTTGTCGTCGTCGTCGAGCACGCCGTCGTCGTCGTCGTCGTCGTCGCACGCGTCGCCCAGCCCGTCCTCGTCCGTGTCCGTCTGGTCCACGTTGAAGACGCGGCTGCAATTGTCCTCGTCATCCAGGACGACATCGCCGTCGTCGTCGACGTCGCACAGGTCACCGATGCTGTCTTCATCCAGGTCCTGCTGCTCCGGGTTGGGCAGGATGCGGCAGTTGTCGTCGTCGTCCATGATGCCGTCGTCGTCGTCGTCCGGATCGCAAACATCGCCGACGCCGTCGTCGTCCAGGTCCTCCTGGTTGGGGTTGGGATCGGCGACGCAATTGTCCTGCGTGTCGATGATGCCGTCGTTGTCGCGGTCGCCGATGCGCACCTCGAGCTCGTAGCTCTGGGAGTCCTGGGCGAGCCCGTCGCTGACGCGCACCGTCACGTCGTGAATGCCCACCTCGCCCAACGCCGGCGTCCATGTGATCAGACCCCCTTCATCGACATTCATGCCGTCGGGAGCGGTGTCCAGCGTGAAGACGAAGGTCTCGGCGCCAGGGTCCTCCACAGTCAGGCGGTACTCGTAGCGCTGCTCGGTGTAGGCGAGCGTGATCGGGTCGCTGACGATCCTCGGCGCCACGTTGGCGATGAGGACGTCCACCGTGGCGGTGACGCGATCGGTTCCGTCGTCCACCTCGACCACCGCGGACCCGTCGTACTCGTTGGGCCAGGCGTACTCGGCGGTGCCGTCCAGACTGAATTCGGTGTCGAACGTGCCGTCGTCGTCAAAATCCCAGCGGTAGCGAAGCTCGTCGTCGCCAACGTCGGTCGCGGAAGCGGTGAGGGCCACGGCGGTCCCCTCAAAGCCCTCCACGGGGGATTCGACGGTGACCACCGGCGGGACATTGTCCACGATGACCGTGATGGTCCCGGTCCCCGTTTGCTCAGCGGGGTTCGTCACCGTGACGGTGACCTCGTACTCGCCTTCCTGGGTGAAGATGTGGGTCTCGCAGAAGACCGTGTCGCGCTGGGTGGCCCCCGCGCTCGCATTGCCGTCTGCCCAGTCGAAGACGTAGTCCAGCTCGACGTGGTCAGGGTCACGGGCGAACGAGCACACGGTCAGCTCCGTGCCCTCCTCAGTGCGGATCGTGTTGGGCAGCCCCACCGCG
>CALBXO010000049.1 GCA_937890335.1 uncultured Pseudomonadota bacterium
GCAGCCTCGTCGTCGTCGGCCTTCTCGTCGCCTTCGGCCTTGTCGCCGTCGTCGTCGGCCTTGTCGCCATCGTCGTCGGCCTTGTCGCCATCGTCGTCGGCCTTGTCGCCGTCGTCGTCGGCCTTGTCGTCGTCGTCGTCGGCCTTGTCGTCGTCAGCCTTGTCGTCGTCGTCGGCCTTCTCGTCGCCGTCGTCGTCGTCCTTGTCGTCGTCCTTGTCGTCGTCCTTCTTGTCGTCATCGGCAGTAGAACCGCCACCACCACCTTCGTCGCCACCGCCACTCTTCGGGCAGGCAACGAGGGCGAACGAGAGCGCCGCAATCAGCGCGATCAACCAGTTCAGACGCGAGCGCGTAGACATGTCCAGCTCCTTCACCGGGCGCCGTGCAGCGCCGTTGGGTACACGTTCCGAGCCTCGCACCGCCACCTGGGGTGCGAAGAATTCATACAGACACGAAACGCCATTGAACCTCGCCGTATTGCCCCGAACCTCGGGATCTGTCAAGACGACGGCCATGCCGACCCCGCCCCGTGAATTGATCGCTGCCTTCCGCCACCGCGCCCGGAAGTCACTTGGACAGAACTTTCTGACGGACGCAGGCGTGTTGCAGGCCATCGCCGAGGCGGCCAGGTTGGGCCCGGAGACCACGGTCCTTGAGGTCGGTCCAGGCCCCGGTGTGCTCACGCAGGAGCTACTCGCGCGCGCTGGCGCCGTCGTGGCGGTGGAGAAGGACCCACGGTCCGTCGCCTTTCTGGGCGGTGCGTACCTGGACCTGGTCGCCGGCGCAGCGAACCTGCGCGTCATCGAAGGAGACGCCCTCACAGTCGACCTTGACGCGGCGCTCGCGGGCGCATCGGACCTCGTGGCGGTGGGCAACCTGCCCTTCAATGTGGGGACGGCCATCATGAACCGACTCCTCGCGCAGCCAGACCGCTGGCGGCGATGGGTGTTCATGTTCCAGCGCGAGGTGGCCCGACGCCTCACTGCGGAGCCGGACTCCAAGGCCTACGGCAGCCTGTCCCTGGCGGTGCAGTCCCGAGCGCGCGTGCAACCCGTCGTCGACGTGCCACCGGAGGCATTCGTGCCCGCTCCCCAGATTCACGCAGGCGTGGTGCTCTTTGATCTCGAGGGACCACCGAGCGTCCCGCTAGCCCTGCAGCCCAGCTTTGATCGCGTGGTCCGATCGGCCTTCGCGACGCGCCGCAAGACTCTGCGCAACAACCTGAAGCGAATATTTGGCGACGAGACCGACGCGGTGCTCGACACCGCCGGAGTGGATGGTCGAAAACGCCCCGAGCAGCTGCCGCTGGCCGCCTTTGCCGCTCTGGCCCAAGTTGTTGAGGATCGCAACACCGACTGACGCCGGCCCGTTGCTGGGCTCAACGAGGTCCCCACGCCCCGCCGCGCCACACCGGTCCGGCCGCCCGCAGGGGTGTCGCGAGGACAACCCCGTCATCGTCGCGCTTGCCCCCTGTCTGAATCGCGCGAACTCGCTCTGGAACGCCTCTTGCTCCCTGACCCGGCGATGGAAGTCATCGTCGCCACAAACTGCGGACACACGCGTCAGAACCTCGAGGCCGCCTTCGGATCGAGCCCTCACCGCCTCACAATCGTGGCCGCGGCGACGGAGCTGCTGCGGGTCTGCCTCCGGCAGGGAGCCGACCTGGCGCTGGTGGACCTGGACCTCGGTCCGTTCGGCGGCCAGGACCTGATCGCGCTCCTGCGCGACGTCGACGCTGACCTCAAGGTCGTCCCCCTCGCCGGGCCGGGCGACGTGAACCAGGAGTTCGCCCTCCGGGGCGTCGGAATCTTCTACTACATGCTCAAGCCAATCGATCGCGACGAGCTGATGGCCGTGGTCGAGAGCGCGCACAGAACCAATGGAGAAGTGGGATGAATGCAAAGGTATCCACGGCGGTGCTGCTGGCCCTGTTGTTTGCCGCCGGCACCGCGGTCGCGGGCGAGCTCGAGTTCAAGGACCCGAGCGGCGATGACAAAGGACACGGCAAGCTCGTGTACCCCACGGACAAGGCCTACCAGAAGGGGAGCTTCGACCTCGTCGGCGTGACCATCGACGCGTCCGGCGGCGATGTGGAGGTCACCGTCGAGTTCGCGAGCAAGGTGGAGGATCCCTGGGACAGCAAGAGCTGGGGCGGCCACGGCTTCTCACTCCAGTTCGTTCAGCTCTACATCGACCAGGACCACAAGGCGGGCAGCGGCCACGGCAGCGCCCTGCCGGGGATGAACGTGGACTTCGCGGAGACCGCTCGTTGGGAGAAGGTCCTGCTCATCTCCCCGCAACCCAACAGCCGGCTCAAGAGCGAGATTGGCCAGAAAGCCAAGGCGCAGGGCAAGGACATCGTCCTGCCCAAGAAGGTGAAGGTGCGTGGCAAGAAGATCGTCGCGACCTTCAAGGCCTCGGAGGTGGGCACCTGGGCCAAGGGCTGGGGCGTTCAGGCGCTCGTCCAATCCAACGAGGGCTACCCCACCAAGGAGGACCTGCTCAGCCGCAAGGTCAACGAGTACGAGGGCGAGCACCGCTTTGGCGGGGGCAACGACTTCGACTGCGACAGTCACGTCATCGACATGCTCGCAGGGGCCGGCAAGGGTGAGGCCGGCGAGGCCAAGGCCCAATACACGGCTCTCGGCGGGTTCACGTGCGACGCCAGCGGCAAGGGCGCCCGCGCGAAGATCGACATGGTGTACCCCCAGTGACCCATCGTCTGCTCAGCCCCCGCGACCGCTCCAGCGGAGCCCGCAACGCCTCCAGCCGCGCCTGTGGAACGTGGCGACGTCCCTCGGTCGTCGTCGCGGCGCTGTGTGGCGCGGCGATCCTGGCGGCGTCCGCGCCCGCGTCGGCCGACATCGCCAACTTCGACATGGCGGGGAACATCTACACAAAGTGGCTGTACCGCAACAACGACAACCAGGGCATTCTGAGCTACGGCAACCCGTTCTGGCCGGAGAACTTCTCGGGCGACAACGGCGTGGGCAGCGAGTTCGAGCTCAAGCTCATGGGGACGGTCAGCGAGTTCGTGGAGGCCGATGTCCGCCTCAAGAGCCGGTACGGCAGCGTCTGGCAGGACTTCTTTGAGAACGGCAACGTCAGTTACGACGAGCCCAACACGTCGGCCGAGAGCCTCGGCCTCGACCATGGCGAGTACGTGAAACTGCGTGGGTACCGCGTGCTGATTCGGCCGCCCTACCCCTACCTGGACCAGGTCGCCGTCGGCTCGACCGACCTGTCCATGTTCAACCCCTGGTCCATCGGCAAGATCCGGTACACGGACCGTGACAACACCAAGGGCGTGTTTGTGCAGGGCAGCGGCGGCGACCGCACCTTCGAGTGGTTGGCCGGCGCCATCGCGCTGCCAAAACTCTGGGCTGGGCCCGGCTGGACCACCGGCCTCGGAGACCAGGCGCTGGACCACCCACTGTGGGCCAAGGACTGGGCCTACGGAACGCGCCTCGACCTGAACCTGGACGACATCACGTTCACGCTTGTCGGCACCACCACCCTCGACTACGAGATCAACAGGGCTGACCCCGACGCGACCGGCGCGCTCTACCCCAACTGCGAGGACCAGCTTGGCGACCCGATCCCTGGCTGTGAGCGCGACCACGCCGTGGACCTGGACGAGCGCTACACCAACACGGTAGGCACCGCCGAGATCCAGTTTGACGGCATCGACGACGTGAGCCTCCACGTGCTCGGCGCCGTGGCGACGAGCAACATCGACAAGCGCTACGTGACCAACGGCGTCGCCGACAACGCGGGCGTCTTCCCCATGCCCTACAAGGACACGGTGGACGGCTCCGCCCGCGTGCGCGCTGAACTGTACGAACCCTTCGGCATGGGCGATGTGAACGTTCAGCTCGAGTACTTCTACATCGGCCCCGAGTACGTCTCCCACTTCGCCGCGCGGCGCGAGGCCGACGTGCTGCTGACGGACGGACTCATCGAGGGGGGGCAGCTGCCAACGCTCAACGTCGCCAACGAGTTCCAGGATTTTGATGAGCCATTCTACGAGTCGGTGATTGGATGGCACGGCGGTACCGGCATCGTGTCGGCGGACCTGGACCCCGTCACTCTGAAGTTCGAGCAGACCGCCATCGGCTATGCGACCAACGCGCAAGGCCGCGACGTGGATTCGGTTTTTCCTGACTTCCTTCACAGCGAGGGGTTCACGGACACCGTGCTGTTCGACTACGCCAACGTTTTGGACCGCGGACGTGATCCGCGAAGCGTCTACCGTAAGAATCAGGAGCGGTTCACCACCGTGAGCGTGCTCTGGACCGGGCTGGCGCTGGAGGCCCTCGCGGATCTCCAGGTGGATTTCAAACTGAAATACATCCGCGATACCGACGGGCGCGACGCGTCACGGCAGGACGACAACTACGCGGCCGACATCGCCTACGGGCAGCTGACGTTGACGCTGCCCGTGGGCGACGAACTCACCGTGGGACTCGGCGGCCAGTACGACGTGTGGCTCGAGGAGAACCGCTCCGGCAACGAGTCGGCCGGGTACCAGGACTACGACACCACGCGGGTCCGCGCCTTCACGACGCTCAAGTGGGTGTTCGGTGGCGCGGAGTTCGCCTACATCATCGAGTACGTGCACAAGGAACAAGAGCGCGAGCTGGACGACGACCAGGTCTTCAATGTCCTGCGCAGCAAAGCCACCCTGGGGGTGTCATGGTGACACGCACACTGACGCGCTCCCTTGTGTTCGGCATCGCGGCGCTGGCACCGCTGGCGCTGTCCGCCTGCATCGTAGACGGGCTCATCGCCACCCAGGCACTGGACGAGGATTACGAGACACCGCCGGACGCCCCGCAGACCACGGTCCGTGGCGCGGTCGACCCCGACCGAGCCGGCGACCTGCGGTTCTTCTCTGCCGCCGGCGAGGCCGTGAGCCCGCTGATGTCCTCCATCGACGGCGAGGGACGCTTTGAGGCCGCGTTCCCCGGCACGGATGGATTCACGGGCCTGCGCGTGGCGTCCACGCGCGGGGGCGCGGTGACCATGGGCATCATTCCCAATGTGCCCCGAGCCGCAAGCGTCCGAAGCCCGCCAGTGCTCATCGACCTGTCCGAGGTCCTTCCCGAGATGGCGGTCCTGTCCGACTCCACCACGGCCTCGGTCCTGATCCTCGACGCGAAGGCCCGCGGCCTGGGTGGTCTGCAGACCCTCAGCGCCTCGCAGGTCGTCTCCGCCGTCAAAGATCTCGACGAGGACTATGGCGCCGCCGGTCCGGCACTGACCCTGCGACAGATGGTCTCGGCCGTACAGGTCGCCGCAGCCGCCGCCCCGGGCGCACCGCCGGCCTTTGTAGACCCCTCGGACATCGCGCGCGTCGGGTCCGCACTCAATCCGGCCTTTCTCAGCGTTGTCGAGGTGGACTACGACGCCGACGACCGCGCCGACCGCTCCACCGACGCCTTCGACACGGCTCTGGCCGCGGCAGCCGCCACTCTCGACATCGAGGTCTGCCTCGACCCCGCCGTGGTTCGGGTAGTCTTCCAGGTCGACCTGGCGGAGACGAACAAAGACCTCAACTGCGAGGTCATCGACCCTTTCAATTGGGTGGACCCCGACCCGGGCGACAGCGTGTACTTCACCGGCGCTGTCCACGAGACGCAGCCCAATTGCGCCGACCCGAACCCCGCCGACAACTGCGCGACAAGCACCGAGATCAAGGCGGCCAGCTCGTTGATGGGGGACTTCGCCCCCAACCGCGTCGCCATGTTCGACGACGGCACCAACGGCGACGCCGTCTCCGGGGACGGCATCTGGACGGTCAGCTTTGTCCTCAAGCGCGGACTCCGCGTCGGCTACAAATACACCTACGGCCAGGGCGGACAGGGCTGGACGGCCACCGAGGAGTGGCCCGGCAACAGCCGCCTGCTGGAGGTGGTGGACACCAACGACGACGGATTTGTCGTCCGCCACGACTTCTTCGCCGACGAGACGGCCAACAAAGACAAGCAGAACCAGCTGTCGCCCGCCCGCGGCGGCCGCGGGACCATTGATTTCACGTCGGACCAGAACGGCGACGGGACCATCGACGCCCAGGAGAACCTCATCGACACCGACGACGACTGTGTCGCCGACGCGCCGCCGAGCTCCGGCTCGGCTTCGCCCGTGTTGTGTGCCGAGGATCAGGAGTAGCCATGAAGACCTTGACGACAGCCCTCGCCCTCGCGGCGCTCCTGGGCCTCACCGCATGCGCCGGCGGCAGCTCCGGCGACGAGACCGCGAACAACGGCGCCAACAATGGCGCCAACAACGGCGCGAACAACGGCGCGAACAACGGCGCAAACAACGGCGCAAACAACGGCGCGAACAACGGCGCAAACA
>CALBXO010000050.1 GCA_937890335.1 uncultured Pseudomonadota bacterium
CGCCCGGCGCCTCCGGTGGCGCCCCGGTTGTCACCGTGCGCTCCGCGGCCACCGGCGCCGCCTGTATTGCAGGAGCTGCCGCCGGCGGCGCCGCCGGTGCCGCGTCCATCACAGCCGTCACATCCGCTCTGGCCGTCGCCACCGCGCGCGCCATTGGCGCCCTGGTCGCCCGCGCGCCCGTCTGAGCCGGGTGCGCCGTTGCAGACTTCCACGATGTTACCGCGGAAGACGAGCAGCTCGTTGGAGCCTGAGACTCGAACGCCATACGAAGAGCCGCCCACGCCTTGCGCAGACGCGGCTCTGATCTGGAGGCCGTCGATGACCGTGGCCAAGGTGATGTTGGTTGCGACCGCGCCGACGGTGCCGTCACCGACCACCGTTGGTGCCTCGTTCGCAGAGGCCCGGTCCCAATAGACCATCCCGCGGCGGTAGCCGCCGTAGATGCTGACGCCGTTCTCCACGATCAACTGCTCGGGGTAGACGCCTTCGCTCACCAGGATGGGGCCGCGACCCTCCTCGTTGCGAGCGATCAGGATCGCCTCACCGATGGAAGAGACCGGCGCGAGAATGGTGCCCGGCGCACCCGGTGTCCCTACAGGCTCTGGGGCGACGAAGATGCTGGTGATGATGTTGCCGTCGATGCCGTCACAGTCGGCGTCGATGAACTCCGCGTCCGGAAGGTCGGCCTCCCCTGTGGGCGTGCACGCGTACTCGCAGCCGTTGAGCGGGCTGCCGTCGAGGTCGATCCAGCCAGCCTCACATTCGGCCATGTAGCACATGCCGTTCTCGCAGCCGGGGACCGCGTTGGGGTAGTCGCATTCGTTGAAGCAACGCCCGCAGTGCTCAGGGTTGAACTCCAGGTTGAAATCCTCGTCCACGAGCGCGTCGCAGTCATTGTCCTGGCCGTCGCAGACCTCCACGCCGTCGTTGGTGGGCTCGCAGCAGTACCTGTCCTCGCGCAGGCACTGGAACTGGATGGTGCCGAGCTCGTCCTCGACCTCGACGCACTCAAACTCATCCGGGCACGCTTCGTTCGCGCAGTTCTGCGCGCAGAAGTTGCCGTAGTCGTAGTCCACGCACCGGTCGGACAAGCCGCCGCAGTCGCGTGATTGTTCGCACGGTCGGCACAGAATCTCCGGTCGGGGGAAGCACAGGAAGACCTGGTCGGCGCCACCGTTCTGGAGGAATTGACAGCTGTATCCTTCCGGACAGCTGCCCTCCACGCAGAAGTCGCTGCAGAATCTGGAGCCGTCCGGCCCCTCAAGGCATTGCCCGCTGGGGCAGTCTTCGCCCGTGTCACACGGATCGCCGATCATAACCTCGGGCCCGGTGTCCTCCTCGACATCGGGCTCGGCAGCGTCCGGCTCGGTCGCGTCGGGGGCGTCGCCGTCGGTTTCGCCGCTGTCCTCCGCGGCGTCGCCGTTGCCCGTGTCACCGGTGTCCTCGTCGACCAGCTGGCCCACGGGGGGCGGATCGTCGTCGGAGCAGCCCACGGTGGCGATTGCCAGCGCGCAAAACAGGTAAAATCCAAGCCGCATTTGCATTGCCCTTCCCCGCGTTGGAGACGCCGGCCCCTCGCCAGCATTTGGACAATGCTAGCACATCACGACGCCGGGGTGCGCATGGTGACGAATTCCTCGGCGGCTGTAGGGTGGATTCCGATGGTCGTGTCAAAGGTCCGCTTGGTCGCTCCGGCGCGCATCGCGATGGCGATGCCCTGGATGATCTCACCGGCGTGATCGCCGACCATATGGCAACCAAGGACGCGGTCGGTCTTTGCGTCGACGATCAGTTTCATCAGCGTCCGCTCATCGCGCCCGCTCATGGTGTGGACCATGGCGCGGAAGTCGGACTTGAAGACGACCACCTCGTGCCCGGCGGCCACGGCGGCTTCCTCGGACAACCCTACCGTCCCGAGGTTGGGGCGGCTGAACACCGCGGTCGGGATGAGTTCGTAGTCCACGGTTGGGTCCATGCCGGCGAAGAGTCGGCGGGCCACCGTCATGCCTTCTGCCAATGCCACGGGCGTAAGGTTGACGCGGTTGGTCACGTCTCCGACGGCGTAGATGGACGGGATGTTGGTGCGGTAGAGCTCGTCCACCACAATTGCCCCCTTCCGATCGGTGGCGACGCCGGCTCTCTCCAGGCCAAGATCGTGGGTGAGCGGGTGACGCCCGGTCGCGAAGAAGACCTGATCGGCCTCGATGGGACCTCCGAACGTCAGATCGCACGCCAGGCGGCCCGACGGCAGTTTGCGAATGGCGGTCACGTTGGTGTCGAAGTGGAGCTCCACACCTGATTTGCGCATCTCCGTCGCCAGAAACTGGCGTACGTCGTGGTCGAAGCCTCTCAGGAAGAGCGGCCCCCGGTACAATTGGGTAACGCGGCTGCGGAGTCCCTCGAAGATCGCGGCAAACTCCACGGCGATGTAGCCGCCGCCCACCACAACGATGTGTTGAGGCTGCTCGGGGAGGTGGAAGATCTCGTTGGAGGTGATGGCCAGGTCGGCGCCCGGAATCTCAGGCTTTGTTGGCCAGCCACCGGTGGCGATGAGGATGTTCTCCGCGGTGTAGGTAGTCCCGTCGACCTCTACCGTGTGGGCGTCGACCACGCGGCCACGTCCATTGACGATGGTGCATTCGCGCAGCAGCCACTCGTAGATACCCTGGAGGCGCTCAATCTCCCGGTCCTTGTTCTCAATCAGGGTCCGCCAGTCGAACTTCCCGGCTCCGAACTGCCAGCCAAATCCGGCGGCGTCTTCCGCGTGTGCGCGGTAGCCGGCCGCGTAGACCATGAGCTTTTTGGGCACGCAGCCCACGTTGACGCAGGTGCCGCCAAAGTAGCGCTCCTCGCAGAGCCCTACTCTGGCTCCGAATCCAGCCGCCATGCGCGCGGCCCGCACACCGCCGGAGCCGGCGCCGATTACGAAGAGATCGAAATCCATCAGTACTGTCCTTGGACCCGGAAGAAGAACCCGCCCACGTCTCGGTCGAGATCGCTGAGCTCGTCGTCGCTGAAGCGGGTGAAGTTGTAGCCGACCCCCAGGCGCGCGTGTTCGAGCAGGATGTAGCTCAGCTCGACCAAGGCGCCGTGCTTGAGGTCATCGGCCAGGTAGTTGCGCAGGAACCGGTACTCGATGCCGGCGTCGATGGTGCCCGTCAGGTGGTAGTTGACCCGGTGGATGGTGAGCACCGTGTCGGACTCGACCTCAGGGAGGAGATCGTAGCGCACGAACTGCCGTTTGAAGGCGAATTTGTTCACGAGCTGGAACCCTGCGCCGACCTCGAAGATGGGCAGGATGGTGAACACGTGGCTGTGCTCGCGCTCCTCGCGGAAGTCCACCAGGTCGATGGGGCGCATGTCCTGGAGGTAGGTGTACTTGAGCAGGAGGTTCATCCAGTCCCACGAGACGGGACGCAGGGCGTAGCCGAAGGTGGCCTCCATGTGGCGCGCTTCCTCGCGGCCGGTGGTGAGGTTCTCCGTGGAGTCCAGGTGGAAACGGGTTAGCAGGTTGTGGTCCTCCCAGAACGTCAGGACCATGGCGTTGGTCGTGAGCAGCTGGAGCTTGTCCGCACCGCCCGGCAGGTTGTTCCGGCAGTAGTCGGGGTTGCTGTAGACCGTGTCCGTGTAGCAGGGGTTGTTCTGCGGAACGGAGCTGTCCGCGTCGTCGTAGCGGACCTCCAGCTTCTGGCTGAGCTTGAGCCACTTCTGTCCCAGGTACTCCCAACCGCCGCTGACCACGGACCGGGACGAGTCTCCCGTCACCTCGCGCTTCTTGATCTGACTCCGCTCAGCGCCCAGGTCGAGCGACCAGCCTTTGCCCAGATGGAAGCGTTTGCCGACGCCGAGCACAGCGCGGGTTTGGTCCCCGGCGAGCCCTGAGTCCACGTGGTACTCGGAGTACAACCGCCCGTCGCCCCCAGCGAAGCGGCTCTCGCCACCGACGATGCTGGTGGCGCCAATCCCGTTGTTGTCCTCGCGCGTGGTGAAGCGCTCCTTGATGTAGACGTTGCTGTTGTCGTCGATCTTGGTGTTGAGGCCGAGGTGGGTTGCGGACTCGCCGTTCCACCGGATGGCTTCGCCCACCTCCGCGGTCCACTCCTGTGCAAAGCGGTACTCAAGGCCGAATTCGCTCGTCAGTTTGTCGCTCTGGGAGTTGTACAGCCTGGGATCGCCGCGCAGGACGACCTGTTGGCCGATGTACGTGGAGAAGTTGTCGGTCCAGGCATACTTCAGGCGCTCGGCGATGAGGTCCGTGTTGTAGCCGTCCACCACAGTGTCGTCGTCGTAGAAGCTGTGTGTGTACTCACTGACCAGCGTCCAATCTCCGGTCTTGAGCGTGTGCTGGAGCGAGGTGACC
>CALBXO010000051.1 GCA_937890335.1 uncultured Pseudomonadota bacterium
CGTTTGTCTCGCCCCGGCTCGGTCCGCGAAAACACCACTCACCTAGGCGCGCGGGTGATGCGCGGTGTGCATGCGTTTGAGACGCTCGCGCGTCACGTGCGTATAGATCTGCGTCGTCCCGATGTCCGCGTGCCCGAGCAATGCCTGCACGACGCGGAGATTGGCGCCATGATCCAGGAGGTGGGTGGCGAAGCTGTGGCGCAGGGTGTGGGGCGAGACATGGGTGTGGAGACCGGCGTCGCGGGCGTAGCGCTTGATGTTCTTCCAGAAGGCCTGGCGCGTCATGGTGCCGCCGCGGCGGGTCACAAACAGGCCGTCGGTCACGCCTGGGCCCCCGGCCGAGCGCAGCAGCGCCGCGCGGGCGTCGATCAGGTAGGTGGCGATGGCGTCCTGGGCGTGCTCGCCAAGCGGGACGAGCCGCGTCTTGCGCCCCTTGCCTGTCACGCGCACAAACCCGACGTTCAGATCGGCGCTGGCCATGGTCAGCCCAATCAGTTCGCTGACGCGCAGGCCGGTCGCGTAGAGAGTCTCGAGCATCGCGCGGTCGCGAAGGCCCTCGGGCGAGTGCACCGACGGCGCCGCGAGCAGCATCTCCACCTCGGCCATGCTCAGCGTGCGCGGGATGCGGCGCCCCGTGCGAGGGATGTCGATGGTGGCCGTGGGGTTCTGCGGGAGCACACCCTCCACGCGCAGAAAGAGACACAGCCGTCGCAGCGAGATGAGCGCACGGGCGACGCTTCGGGCCTCGAGCCCGTCGTCGAACAGTCGCCCGAGCCACGCAGCGACGTGGTCTGCCACGATGTGCTCGACCTGCTCAATGCCGTGGTCGTCGCAGAACATGGCGAATTGACCGAGGTCGCGCGTGTACGCCTCAATCGTGTTGGATGCCAACGCGCGCTCCGCGCGGAGGTGGAACCGGAACTGGGCGATGGCTTCGTCGAGTCGCATGACACCAAAAACACAGTAGAACCCGTCTACAACGGCATCGAAACACGCATTGCTCGACACGGCACGGACGTATAGAGTGTGCGCGCCCGCGCGGGGCGCGCAAGTTTGATGCGCTGGACCGCCGACCCGAACGTTTTCGGTCGGACAACCCTTGGAGTTACGAATGAAACCACACCGCAGAGTCTTCGTTGTCGGCGGCGCCCACACGAATTACATCGGCAAGTTTCACCCTGATTTCATCTGGAAGAAGCATCCGGACTTCGGCACCCGCGACAACCCGACCCTGGAGCAGTCCCTGCACAAGGCCATCCGCGACGCCTTCGCCGCCACGGGCATCGATGGCGCGCAGGTCGACAAGGGCTACGTGGGCAACTTCGTCGGCGAGCTCTTCGTGAACCAGGGACACCTGGGCGCGATGGTGGTGGGCGCGGACTCGGGTCTGCACCGCAAGCCGTTTGCACGCACCGAGGCCGCCTGCGCGTCCGGTGGTATCGCCGTGCTGGGCTGCGTCGACGCGATCCAGGCCGGCTATGACGTAACGCTCGCCTGCGGGGCGGAGATCCAGACCACCGTCAATGCCCGAACCGGCGCGGACTACCTCGCCCGGGCAGCGCACTACGCGACCGAACGGGAGATCGACGAGTTCACGTTCCCCGCGCTCTTCGCGCGGCGCGCCAAGGCGTACAAAGCGGCGACGGGCACCACGGCGGAGGACATCTCCCACGTGGTCGTCAAGGCGTACGAGAACGGGAACAAAAACCCGTTCGCCCATATGCGCGCGGTCAAGACCAACCTCGACAAGGTCAACGAGTCGGCGTTCTTCATCGCCAACGAGGAGCTGCACGAGCACCTTCGGCTGGCCGACTGCTCCCAGGTCTCCGACGGCGCAAGCGCGATGATCCTCGCCAGCGAGGCCGGCCTCGAGAAGCTCGGCATCAAGCAGTCTGACTGCACCGAGCTGCTCAGCTACGGACACGCGACAAGCCCGCTGGGCCAGGTCGAGGACCTGACCCGCCTGGACAATGCCGCTGCCGCGGTCGAGGTCGCCTACCGAGACGCGGGCATGACGGCCGCCGACATGCAGGTTGCGGAAGTCCACGACTGTTTCAGCATCACCGAGCTGATGATGTACGAGGCCGCGGGGTTCGCACCATTCGGCGGCGCCGCGGCACTCGCCAAGGACGGCGCCACCACCCTCGACGGTCGCATTCCGGTCAACACCGGCGGCGGTCTGATGAGCTTCGGCCACCCCGTGGGCGCCACGGGCGTCAAGCAACTCCTCGAGATTCACCGCCAGATGAAGGGACAGTGCGGCGACTACCAACTCGCCAAGCTCCCCAACGTCGGTTTGACGGTCAACATGGGCGGCGATGACCGCACCACAGTTGTCACCATTCAGCGCAACATTGGATAGATTCATGGCTTCTGATTTTGAACTCAAAGCGCAGGTGATCGACGCCCTCGAAGGCGTCGCTGGCCCGGTGGAGGGCAAATCGCTGCTCACCGCCCGCATGGTCGAGAAGGTCGAGGTCGACGGGGGCGCCGCGTCGGTGACCGTCGTCTTCGACGATGACATCGACAAGAAGGTGCGGTGGGGTCTCGAGGACGCCATCGCCGACGCGGTCGAGGCGGTCGAGGGCATCGCCGACGTCAACGTCATCGGGATGACCCGCTCGGGATTTGAGGGCAAGGGCCCGGCGATTCCAAAGCCCGCCCCGGCAGCTGCCGCGGCTGCCCCGGCCGCCGGTCACGCGAGCAACACCCCGCAGTCGCGACCGCTGGACGGCGTCGGCAAGGTCATCGCCGTGGCCAGTGGCAAAGGCGGCGTGGGCAAGAGCACCGTCGCCGTCAACCTCGCGCTGGCCCTGTCCAAGCTCGGCCACAACGTCGGATTGCTCGACGTGGACATCTACGGACCATCGCTTCCGACGATGCTTGGAATCAGCGGTCGCCCGTCGGTCAAGGAGCGCCAGATCGTGCCCCTCGAGGTCCAGGGTCTCAAGGTGATGAGCCTGGGCTTCTTGATGGACGACGACACGCCGGTGATCTGGCGTGGACCCATCGTCAGCGGGATCATCCGCCAGTTCCTGCAGGACGTAGACTGGCGCGGCACAGACTACCTCATCCTGGACCTGCCTCCGGGCACCGGCGACGCACAGCTGAGCCTGGCGCAGTCCGTACCCTTGGACGCGGCGATCGTGGTCACCACACCGTCCGACCTCGCGCTCATCGATGCCGCGCGCGGTCTCCAGATGTTCAAGACGCTCAAGGTGCCCGTGATGGGCATCGTGGAGAACATGTCGCACTTCCACTGGCCTGGAGGCCCGGCTGTGCGCGAAGCGCTCGCCAAGCTCAAGTCCACGGGAGCGGACAAGGACGCCATGGCCAGCATCACCAAGGCGCTCGATACCTACGAGAAGATGCACATCTTCGGTCAGGGCGGCGGGCAGAAGGAGGCGCGCCGGCTCGGAACCGCCTTCCTCGGTGAGATTCCGCTGAGCCCAGAGGTCCGCTCCGGCGGCGACAGCGGGCTGCCCATCGTGTCCGGGGACATCGACAACCCGGTCTCCCAAGCATTCATGGAGCTCGCCCGACGCGTCTCCCGCGAGCAGCCCACGGGCTCGGCGGCCGAGGAGCAGCCCAAGAAGCGACGCGGCCTGTTCAGCTTCCTGCGAGGGTAACCTCCCATGGACGCTCCCCCCGCCTCGGACGACACCGCGCCCGCAGTTGTTGTGCGGAATCTTCGGCAGTCGTTCGCCGATCAGGGGGACGTGCTGCGCGGGGTGAATCTCGAGGTCAGGCCGGGTACGATCCTTGGCCTCCTCGGCCCCAGCGGCGCGGGCAAGACCACACTGCTGCGGCTGTTGGCCGGCCTGCTCATCCCCACCAGCGGCCAGATCACGCTCGCGGGACTCAACCCCGTGGCGAACCCCGCCGACGCCGGCCGGGTCGTGGGCTGCGTCATCCGCAACTACGGTTCCTTCCGCCGCCTGCTCACCGGGCGAGAGAATCTTCAGTTCTTCGCCGAGCTGCTCGGATTCAGCCGCGCCGGGGCGGCCGACCGCTGCGAGCAGGTCCTCTCCGAGGTGGGCCTGTCGGCCGTCGCGGGGCGCCAATACCGATCCTACACCGAGGGGATGCGGCAGCGCCTGTTTATCGGTCGCGCGCTGCTGTGCGATCCTCAGGTACTCATCCTGGATGAACCCACAAGTGGACTGTCTCCCAACGAGCGCTCGGCGTTCTATGGGTTTCTCGTGGATCGCGTCCGCGAGACGGGCACAGCCGTAGTCTATGCAACCCACGACCTCAACGAGGCGCAGTTCCTCTGCGACGAGGTCGCTTTGCTCCACAAGGGACAGGTCGTCGCGCAGGGGGGCTACCTGGACGTGCGCAAAGCGGCGGCCGAAGTCTTCCGCCTCGAGCAGGTCGCAGCGGGGGCAGACCCCACCTACCCAGGGCTCGTGGCGACGCGGGAGTTGACCGGACGCGCTCGCCGCGACAGGTGGTGAGATGGCACTGTTGCGCGACATACAGGCGTTTGTGCGCCGCGATGCCCTGGAGGCCATGCGGACCCCGGGGTTCCTCGCCACGCAGCTGGTTCTCGTGATCACAGCCAGCGCCGCTGCGCTGCTCATGGGCGCGCACATCGAGCCGGATCAGCCGGGCTTCCTGGGGCGCCCGGCGGCGTTCCTGCTCACTGGCATCATGGTCCTGGACCTGATCTGGGGCACCACCGCGTTCTCGCCCATGCGCGCCGTGGATGACCAGACCGAGGGCATGTTCGACGCGTGCCGGGTCACGGGTACACCCCTTTGGCGCCTCATCGTCCTCCCGCAGGTCTTCCCGACCTTGCTGTCCACGGCCCGATGTCTGGTGTACGGGCTGATTGGCTCACTGTTCATCCACGCGCCACTCCACGCGGAGCGCGTGCCGGAGCTGATCGCCGTCTTCCTGCTCGCGACGGCGTCCCTGGGCTGCATCGGAATCGTTTTGCGCAGCCTGGCGCTGACAATTGGTCGGAGGCTGCCCCTGGGGTTGGCATTCGCGGCCGTCGCGTCTCTCTGTTCGGGGCTGTTCTACCCGGTCACGGCGCTGCCCGTGATCTTCGAACAGATCGCCCACGGCTTGCCTACGACGTGGCTCGTCGAGGGCATGCGGCGCAGCCTGATCACAGGGGACGGCTTCGCCGAGATGGCCGATGTGCTCGGTTGGCTGGGCGCATTGACGATCGTCCTTGTTGTCACGGCCATGGTGACGGTGAAGGGAACGACACACCGTCTGCTGCGGACCGACCCCACCGGGAACGACTGACCCCAGCGGGTCCACCCCGCCTCGACCTCGTCATCAAGGCGCCTGGCCGCCCACGACACTGACCATCTGGCCCGTGGCCATCCACCTCAAAAACTGCGCCAGCCTGTCGCACCCACTCGGGCGAACCTCCTTGGCGCCCAGTGGTGGCTGAGTTCGTGGTGGCCGCAACCGAGCGCGATCTTTCTATGAATCTTTCCGGCTGGCACACGTCTTTCATTGGCAAGACACCGGAGGGGGGGACCCACCTCAATAAATGCAGAGATTTCCCTCCAATTAATGTTTGACCCACCGGGCTGCCTCGCCAGCAGTCTGAATCCTCTTTGGTCCCCCTCCGGCTCGTCGTGGACTGCCGGGTCCCTTCGAGAGCATCGAATCACACCTCAAGCGGGGTCCCCCTCGGCAAGTTCCGGGGGCCCCGCTTCCTCTGCTTCTTGGGGTCGTCTCGGTTTCCCCGAGCCACGGCTCGGTGTAGACTCGCAGCCACTGCGAGCCCTACGTGACACTCAACCCAATCAACCTGATCTGCTTTGGATGCGGCGCTCGATTCCGCCTTGTTCCAAAGGGTGATCGGCTGCCCAAAGCGGGCATCAAGTGCCCCAAGTGCGGGGAGCGCATTGATCTGCCGAGCCATCTGCGCGAGCAGGAAGATCCGGCTCCATCCCGTGAGGACGAGGGCGGCCCCGATCTTCTGGCGCTCCTCGGTACGGAGGCAAACTTTCCGGGGACAGACGCCCCGCTGGAGGACGCCTGCGGGGACTTTGACATCGCGGCGGGTGGCGGGCAGCTCCCCGCGCGGGTCATTGGCGGCGCCGCCAGTTACGCACCGCGACCGTCCCTGGACGACGGCCACCTCGTCGCGCTCGGCCTGGCGCTGGCTGTGGCAACCGCAGTGGCTGCTGTGGCCGCCGCGTTCGCCGCAAACAGCGCAGCGCCCCCACCCCGTCGTCAGCCAGCAAGCCGCACCCACGCTGCCGCCTCCGCGTACCAGCCCCGTCATCGTGGACCTGCCGGAGCTGGAGGAGGAGTCGGCGCTCCGCTTGCGGTTTGCAGGGGGCGAGGAAGGCGTCGGTGCCAGGCTCGCGGAAGTGCTGGCCGCCGACCCGGACTTTCGGCCAGCGTTCTCGCTGCTGCGCGCCAGAGACCAGTTCTACTTTGGGCAAGCCGAGGGTGCTCGGGCACCGACCTGGCGGGCGGCGGGCGACGGGCCACCGGCCGAGTTCTTGCCGGGAGCACACCATGCCAGCGCCGCCCCGATGGCCTGGCGTATCTGTGTCCTGCTTGGATGCAGGGCGGACATCGCCCGCGCCAAGGAAGCGCTCGTCCCCGCAGACCTCGTGTCGGCTGAGGGCGCCGTGGTCGCCACAGGCCTTGGCGCCTTCACCGTGGGGGCCTGGGTTGAACCCGCGCCCGACCCCACGCTGCCGCTGTCCGATCGGGCGTTGTGGTCCAGTTGGCTGCGCGCCGGACCGCCGGGCGCGCTCGATCAGGCCGCGGTCGAGTTGCTGGCGCCCTTGGAGTCCGGCGATGGCGGCAAGGAAGTACGGCAGGCGCTGCTCCCGGTCCTGGGCGACCAGCCGGGCCGGTCGCTGGCCGCCTCCCTGAGCGACACCCTGGTTTGGGCGTGGCTGACGGGCTCGGAGGCGCTGTTTGACCCGCCGGGCAAGTACCGCCCGGCCTTCGGCGCCGGCCCCGCAGGAATCAGCACGCTGGATCTCGGCCCTGCATTCACCGGCACGGGGACACGTCTGGACCGATCTCCGCTGCGCGAGGTCACGCGCTTTCGGACCTCGACGATCCAGGTCCTCCGCGCCCTGGACCGCGAGGCGACACGGCGGGCGCTCATCCCGGTGGGCCCGCTGGCGGCAGCTCGTGGTACGGCGCACTTCGAGCTCTTCTGGGCGCGTCGCGAAGCGCTGCTAGGTGGGTGGTGTCGAACGGCCCTTGGCGGATGTTGTGGGCATCTGTCGCGC
>CALBXO010000052.1 GCA_937890335.1 uncultured Pseudomonadota bacterium
TTGTCGAACTTGGCGAGGATCGTGTCGAGATTCGGCGTCTGGGGCGACAAGCCAATGACGTCGGCGGTGACGTAGCCGCGCTGCGTCTTGAGGCGCTCCACCTCCGGGCCAAACGTCTCCAGAATGTACGCCTGGGCGTCGGGTGCCGCAGCCAGCTGCTGGCGATCGATACGCGCGATCGGCCACTGCTCAAAGCCGATGCTGTGGTCGGCGAGAAACGCCTTCTGCGCGGTGGGGTCGTCGAGGGTTCGGGCGGCGTGGCCGTTCTGCTCACGAATTCGGATCTGGGCCATGGGTCGTCTCAGGTCTTGGTATCGTCAATGGGCTTCACGACGGAGGACCGTCGATCGGAATCGCCGCGGCTGTGGCGGCGTCTCGGTGTGCTCGGTTGGGTCTGCTGTTGTCCGCGCGGGACCTTGAGACCGGGCAGAGTGATCTCCTCCCCGGTGATGTCCGACAGCTCTTCAATCTCAGCGAGAAGCTCCTCGTCCGCCCCCTGGTCGAGGGTGGGAGCGCCCGGGGACACGCCGGGAAGATCGGGCGGGGACTCCAGGTCCTCCAGGTCGATCTCGGACGTGATGACCGCCGGCGGAGCCAGCAAGCCGCCGGTCACCGACTCCTCAAAATGTCGGCGAGCACGGGACAGCACCGCCGGCTCCTCGCGAAGGCGACTGGACAGCGTCTGAATGAAATTCCAGAGCAGCTTCACGGCCAGCGTGGGATCCTTGCGCAGCAGATCGTAGAAATCGGCCCGTCGAACCGTCAGCAAGGTACCGGCAGACACCGCCCGCACCGACGCCGACCGCGGTCCATCGTCGATGAGCGCCATCTCGCCAAAATGCCGTCCGGCGCCGAGGCGGGCGACCTCCTGGTCCCCCTTCTCGACGATGAAGTCGCCGCGCATGATGACGAAGAGCTCGTCGCCCTCATCCTCTTCCTGCACCACCCACTGGCCCTCGACGACGACGCGTTTGCGCGTCACGTTGATGATCTGGACCAGCTCCTTGTAGCTCAGGTAATGGAACAGCGGGATGGAGCGGATGGTCTCCATCGTGAGCTTGATCTCTTGCGTCTCGATGTCGTCGGACGCGCCCTCGCTCAAGCCGATGCAGACCGCGGTGATGTTGTCCTTTCCGCCCTTGTTGTTGGCGTAGGAGATGAGCCGCGTGCAGATCTCCTTGAGCTCGTCCTGTGTGGCGGGGTGCTCGTCACCCGTGGGGCACAGGTAGCGGCTCATCACGTCATGGTCTTCCATGTAGCCGCTCAGGCCGTCCGAGCAGACCAGGAACCGATCCCCCGGGAGGCAATCAAAGTCGAGCGTGTCGACCTCGACCGACTCGTAGACCCCCACTGCGCGCGTGATGGCGTTCTTGTACTTGGCCGACACCTGGCTCGGGTCCCGGACCTTGCCGCGCCGCATCATCTCGTTGGCGAGCGTGTGGTCTTCGGTGAGCTGGTGAACCTGCCCCTTGCGGTGCAGGTAGATGCGGCTGTCCCCGACGTGCGCAATGAATCCGCGGCGCCCGCGCAGCGTCAGCATGGTGCACGTCGTGCCCATGCCGCGCTTCTCCGGCTGCTGCTGCGCCATGTCGAAGATGCGCGTGCAGGCCTCCTGCACTGCGTACTCCATGAGCTTGAGCAGCTTCTGCCGCAGCGCCGTGTCGTGGTACTCGTCGCGGGTGCGCTCGAGGATTTCGCGGTTGTTGGCGACGACTTCGCGGATGGCGCGCACAGCGATGGCGCTCGCGACCTCGCCTGCGGCGTGGCCACCCATTCCATCACACACGACGAACAGGCTCAGGCGCTTGTCGACGAGGAAGTTGTCCTCGTTGTGGTCGCGCGCCCTCCCTGTGTCGGTGGCTGCCCAGAACTGGACATCCATCAACGCCTACCCCCAGGACCGGACGTGTCTCCAGACGTAGCACAAGCGACAAAATGTGTCATCGGATCAATTGCCCGATCCGGTTCCAATGGATCCCGCTTCGGTCTGAGGCGAACCAGATGAACATGGCGCGACCCTTGATGTTGTCCATGGGTGCCTGCCCCCAACACCGGCTGTCCGAGGAGTTGTCCCGGTTGTCACCCATGACAAAGACATGCCCCTCTTTGACCACCGTCTCCTCGGGAATGCCGTAGTTGGCGTCGGTTCCGTAGTGCTGGGTCACGAACGTCTTTTCGCCAAACGTCTCCGTCTGCTGCGTGAGCAGTGGAAACCCGGCGGCCCCTTGCCGGCTCTCCTGCACCTTGGTGACGACCGGCTCGCCATTGATGTGGAGCTGGTTGTTGATCAGCTTGATGCGGTCTCCGGGCAGCCCGACCACGCGCTTGATGTAGTCCTTCTCCTCCACCAGCGAGTCCGGGTCCACACACGTGCGGCGGTGCGGCGGAAGGGTCGCCGTGTGCGCGCGCGCCTCGTCACGCGGGAAGACAAACACCACGACATCGCCGCGATCTGGAGGGCCAAAATCGACCACTTTGATCGTGGTGAACGGGATGCGGACGCCGTATGACCCCTTGTTGACGAAGAGCCTGTCGCCCTTCTGAAGGGTCGGCTCCATGGAGGCGGACGGGATGATGAACGCCTCGATTACGAACGCCCGCAGGACCAGCGCGAACGCGACCGCCATCCCGATCGACTCGGCGTACTCTCGCAATGTGCTCTTGCGCAGGTGGCCGAGGTAGCGCTCGACCGTCTCGTCCAGGTCGCGCATGGCCACGCGGAGCTTGTCGGCGTCGGCTCCGTCAAGCGCGGTGACGGCGCGCTCCATGGACTTGTCCACGGCGCCCTTGGCCATGTCGCCGAGCTTCTTGTCGTGTTTGGTGCGGAGCTTTTTGGCCTGCTTCAGGAAGCGGCGACCGTCCTTCTCGAGGGTGCGAAATTCTTTGGATTTGGGTGCGGCTGCCAAGACGCCTCTCGTTGGGGCTGCCAGTCGGCAGCGGCGGTATACAACCGCAACAGGGGGTCTGTCGTCAATGTTCCAGCGCGACCGTTGTCAGCGCGGTTAATCGTCCACCTGAAGCACCGCCAGGAACGCCTCCTGCGGAATCTCCACATTGCCCACCTGCTTCATGCGCTGCTTGCCGGCCTTCTGCTTCTGCAGCAGCTTGCGCTTGCGGCTCACGTCACCGCCGTAGCATTTGGCCGTCACGGCTTTCCGGAATGCCCTGACGGTCTCCCTGGAGATGATCCGGCTGCCCACAGCAGCCTGAATCGCGACCTCAAACATCTGCCGCGGGATGATGTCCTTGAGTCGCGCGGTGAGATCCTTGCCCCGGTCGTACGCGTTGTCGCGGTGCACGATGATGCTCAGGGCATCCACCTTCTCGCCGTTGACCAGGATGTCGAGCTTGACCAGGTTGCCAGGGCGAAAGCCCAATGGCTGGTAGTCCAACGTCGCGTAGCCCCGCGTGGCGCTCTTGAGCCGGTCGAAGAAGTCAAAGACGACCTCGGCGAATGGCAGCTCGTAGGTAATCAGAGCGCGGTTCTTGCCTGCGTACGTCAGCGATTTCTGAACGCCCCGACGCTCCTGACAGAGGCGGTACACCTGGCCGATGTACTCCTTGGGAACGTGGATCGTCGCCTCGACCCAAGGCTCCTGAAACTTGTCGATGAACTGGGGCTCGGGCAGGTCCGAAGGGTTGTCCACGTCCGTGGTGGTCCCGTCCGTCGCCAGGATGCGGTAGATGACCGTCGGCGCCGTGGTGATGAGGTCCAGCGAGTACTCGCGCTCGAGCCACTCCTGGATGATCTCCATGTGCAGAAGCCCCAGAAAGCCGCAGCGGAAACCAAAGCCGAGCGCCGCGCTCGTCTCCGGCTCGAACGAGAACGCCGCGTCGTTCAGGCGCAGCTTGTCCAGCGCGTCGCGCAGCGCCTGGTAGCCCGTCCGGTGCTCCAGTGGGAACAGCCCGGCGTAGACCA
>CALBXO010000053.1 GCA_937890335.1 uncultured Pseudomonadota bacterium
GTCGGCTTGTCCGAGGCCAGCGCCTCCAGAACGCCGAGGAATGCGCAGAGGAGCTCCTCCTCACTGGGTGGACGCTCCGGGGGTTTCAGGTCGTGACCGTCGGCGACGAAGGGGAAGAATTGGGCGATAATCTGTCCCAATCCGACGAGGGGCCGGCGCTTTCCGGGCTGGGCGGCGAAGGTGTCCGAGACGTAGCGAACGACCCGCTCGAAGAGATGGAAAGGCCGCGGCGCGAGTTTCTGGCCCCAGACGGTCTGGCTGCGCGCGCACTCCCCGGTGAGGACCAGTCCGCGCTGTTCGCGCATCGCCCGTGCGACTTCGGCCGCGAGCCTGGTCTTGCCGACACCGCCAACGCCGGTGATGAGGAACGCGGCGCCGGTATTGTCCTCCACGGCGCGCGCGAGCGCGCACCGCAGGCGGGTGACCTCCGCGAGGCGGCCGCCAATCCCGCTGTCGTAGAGGTACGGACGCGGTGCGGTGATTTCGCGCGCGGCGCCGGTATCGATGTCGAGGTCGTCGAGGACGTGCACGATCTCCAGTGCGTGCCCCACGCGCTCCGAGGGGTCCGGCGCGAGCAGCCCCACGATCAGCTCGTCGAGGCTGCGAGGCAGGAAGGCGAAGTCCGACGGGCGCGGGGCCGGAAACTCTCCCTGATCTCGCTTGGCCTCCTCGATGCTGTTCGCGTACCAGGGCGGCCGCCCTGTGACGACCTCGAACAGCAGACACCCCATGGCGAAGAGATCGGCGCGGGCGTCGAATGGGCCGCGGGCCAGGCGCTCGGGAGCGGTGTACCGCGCAGTGCCAGCCCACAGGCCGGTGTTGGCGACGGCCTCCCCCACCATTCGTCCGCCGACGGCGACCGTCACGCCAAAGTCGACGAGTACCGCGCGGCCGTTGATGTCGAGCAAGATGTTGGCGGGTTTGAGGTCCAGGTGGGCGCGCCCCATTCCGTGGAGATAGGCCAGCGCGCGGCTGACCTGCCCGAGCACGCCGAGCAGCTCGCGGAGATCGCGATCGAGGCCGAAGACGTCGATGTCGTCGTGCTCGTCACTCTCGGAGGGGACTTTGGGCAGCTCACTGGTATCTGGGATCCGCACGGACCTGCTGCGTTGCCGGATCTCGATGGCGTCGCCCAGCGTGGTGCCGGCCACAAACTCCATGGCGTACCACGGACGGGCCTCATGGACGCCGGTCTCCAGGATCTTGACGATGCCAGGATGGTGCAGCTCGCCCAGGGCAGCGATCTCGCGCCGCAGGGCGGTCACCGAGGTGCGCTTGCCACTGCGAATGGTCTTGAGCGCAGCGAGCGCACCCGTCACCGAATGCTCGGCCTCATAGACAACTCCCATGCCGCCCCGTCCCAGGACAGAGTGGATGAGGTAAGGGCCGATTTGCTGCGGGGACTCCATCTCGCCCCAAGGGATCGACATTGTGGCCTCGCTCCTGAAATGGCATGCTGCGCAGCATGACGAGAACCCGAATTCTGGTGACGCTCACAGCGCTTGCGCTGCTGGTGTCCTGCAAGTCTGAAACTCCCTCGACCCCGTCAACGGGAGGCTCCGAGGCCACCGCGCCTGTCGAGGTGAAGTTCTGGTACGCCTACGGTGGCAAAAACCGCCAGGTGACCGAGACTCTGATCGAACGGTTCAATGCGGCGCACCCGGACGTGGTCGTCAAAGGCACGTACCAGGGCGACTATTTTGAGTCGCTGGCCAAGCTGCGCGTGGCCTCTCGGACCTCCTCGGGACCTGTGGTCACACACGTGATTGGGGAGGCCCTGCCGCAGCTCTGGGGCAGCAAATTGCTGGAGGATCTGACGCCGTACGCCAAGGGAGACAAGGGCCCGGCCCTGGACCAGGCGGACTTCATCCCGGCCCTCACGCAGGATGGCTACTTTGACTACGGGAGCCAGACCGTCCCGCTGTTCGCGCTGCCTTTCAACCGGTCCACACCCATCTGCTACTACAACGAGCGCATGCTCAAGGAGGCGGGCCTGACGCCGCCGACCACCTGGGCGGAGCTGCGGTCCCACGCGAAGACGCTCACTGTGCGCGAGGGGGACGAGACGAAGGTCTGGGGTTTTGAGCTGCCCGTGGATTGGTGGTTCTGGTACGGGTTGCTCCACCAGGCCGGTGGGACGCTGCTGGACGCCGATCAGAAGAAGGCTGCCTTTGCCGGCGCCGAGGGGCAGGCGGCGTTGTCGTTGCTCACGGACATGGTCAAGGTGGACCAAACCATGCGCAACCCGCCCGGTCGCGACTACAACGCGTGGGAGGTCGCCAACACCGACTTCCTCAACGAGAAGGTCGCGATGATCTGGACCAGCACCGCGTTCCTGGCCTACTTCGAGGAGAACGCCAAGTTCGAGTTTGGGACCGCTTTCCTGCCGGGGAAGGTGAAGAAGGCGGTGCCCACGGGCGGGACGTTCTTTGTCATGATGGCCAAGGCGTCCGACGCGGAGAAGAAGGCGGGCTGGAAGTTCCTGCACTGGATGTCCGAGCCTGCGCAGACGGCCTATTGGGCGCGCAACACGGGGTATATGCCGGTCCGGAAATCGGCCCTGGAGTCCGACGAGCTGCGCGCCTTCTACAAGGACAACCCGGACTACGCGACGGCGATTGAGCAGCTCGACCACGCCGTGAAGTTCCCGTTCTCGCCGCATCTCCTGGAGATTCAGCGCAAGATCCTTCAGCCAGGTCTGGAGGGGCCGGTCGTCGGCCGCGGGACGGTGGAGGAGGTGCTGACCTCGGCCGCCAAGGACGCGGACCGCGTGCTCGCCCGATGAACCCTCCGGCGCGTCGGGGCCTGACATGGGCGCGCCGGGAGGCGTTGACGGGCTGGCTGCTCGTCTTGCCGTCCATACTCCTGTTCGCGCTGTTCTTCGTCGCGCCTGTCCTCCACTCCATGATCCTCGGGTTCTACCGCTGGGACATCATCAGCGACGCCGAGTACGTGGGCCTGGAACACTACAAGGACCTGTTCGCGGACCCCGTGTTCGGCGAGGTCGTGGGCAACACCGCAAAGTACTCGGTGGCCACCGTTGTGCTGACCCTGGTGTTGGGGCTGGCGCTCGCGGTGCTCGTCAACCAGCGAGGCCGCTTCTACACCGTCGTTCAGGCGTGCATCTTCACCTCGTACATCGTCAGTTGGGTGGGCGTGAGTCTGCTGTGGGTGTGGCTGCTCGACGGACAATACGGCCTGGTCAACTACGTGCTGTCACCCCTGGGCATCGAGAAGATCAACTGGCTAGGCGACCCCGATGTGGCGTTGTGGGCGCTGGTGGCGGTGACCGTCTGGAAGACGCTCGGCTACGACATGATCATCTACCTGGCCGGATTGCAGTCCATCCCGGACGACCTCTATGAGGCCGCAGCACTGGACGGGGCCGGGCCCTTGCGCCGTTTCTGGTATGTGACTCTGCCTCAGCTGGCTCCGACGACCCTGTTCCTGCTCATCACGAGCGTCATCTTCACGTTCCAGGGTTTTGATGTGGTGCGGATCATGACCCAGGGCGGGCCCGTCCACGCGACGAGCATCTACGTCTACTGGGTCTGGGAGCAGGCGTTCCGCTACTTCCATGTGGGGCGGGCGTCGGCGGCGGTCACGCTGTTCTTCTTCGCCATCTTGATCATCACCGTGGTGCAGTTCCGGCTCTACCGGACCGGGCGGGAGGGGGCGAGGTGAAGTCTGAGGTTCACCCGACTCTCCGGGCCGCTGGAATCGCGATCCTCGTGGCGGTGGCTGCGGTGGAGGTGATCCCGTGGCTGTGGATGATCTCCACGTCGCTCAAACCGTTGTCGGAGACGCTGCTGCTGCCGCCGACGCTGTTGCCCGACGACGTGCGGCTCGAGAACTACGCCGAGGTCTGGCGGTCCGCCCCGTTTACCCAATACTTCTTCAACTCGGTGTGGGTGGCGACGTCCATCGCCGTGGTGCAGAGCGTGCTGGCGCTGCTGGCGGGCTATGCGTTCGCGCGGCTGCGGTTCCGGGGGCGGGACGCGCTGTTCTACCTGGTCCTGGCGTGCATGATGATCCCCGCGCAGGTCCGGTTTGTGTCTGTGTTTCTGATGTTGGACCAGGTCAACCTGGTCAACACCTACACAGCGCAGATCCTGCCTCACGCGGTCAGCGGGCTCGGCATCTTCTTGATGCGGCAGGCGTTCCTGGCCATCCCGCAGGATCTCATCGACGCCGCGCGCATCGACGGTGCGGGCACGCTTCGGATCATCTTCCAGGTCTGTGCGCCCATCGTGGCGCCGACGTTGGTCGCGTTTCTGCTCTTCAGCTTTGTGTACCACTGGAACGACTATTTCTGGCCGCTGGTGGTGACACTGGACGAGTCCGTGCGTCCCCTTCCGCTCGGCGTGGCGCTCCTGCGCGAGCAGGGGACTGGCTCGCGCTGGCACCTCATCATGGCCGGCAATGTGCTGCTGGTGGCGCCGCTGCTCGTGGCGTTTGTCCTCGCGCAGAAGAAGATCGTCCGCGCGTTTGTGGTTGCGTCCCTGAAGTGACCGGCCCGCGTGGCGCCCCTCAGGGGCACCCCACGCCGTCTTCGCCGAGGCTCAATTCTGCGTAGTTGTCCAGCAGGTAGGCCGGGGCGCAGAGGTCGCCGCGCCCGTCGCCGTCGAGGTCCATCTGATCCGGGTTCGCCACCAGGGGACAGTTGTCGTTGCCGAGGATTCCGTCGTCGTCGGCGTCCGGGTCGCACGCGTCGCCCATGCCGTCGCCGTCGGTGTCGGCCTGCTCGGGGTCAAAAGCGGCGGGGCAGAGGTCGAGGTCGTTGGGCACGTAGTCGCCATCGGCGTCGTTCGCGCATTGTCCATCGGGCCGGACGCACGGGTCGTCCTGGTCTTGGATGCCGTCCCCGTCGATGTCCGCATCGCATACGTCGCCCTGCCCATCCCCGTCTTTGTCCAGCTGGCTGGGGTTCCAGACACCCGGGCAATTGTCCTGTGCGCTGCGCAGCGCCGGCCAGTCGGGATGATCAAAGTCCAGGGCGCCGTCGCGGTCGGAATCCAGGGCGGAGACGCTGAAGCTGCTGGATGCGGGGTTGTTGAAGACCGGATTGCCGAGCCCGTCCATGGCGCGGCTTTGGAATGGGTAGACGGACCCGCCGCCAGGAAAATTGCCCGGTAGCGCGGGCATTGCGCAGCCGCCTGGGACACGGTTCTGGATCCACTGGGCGCCGCGGTACCGGTCGGAGACGGCGTGGCCGCCGTGCTGCAGACCGCCACGGTCCTCGATGCGGAAAGTGTGGGGAATCTCCGCGCGGTCGAGCAGCTCGTCCAGGTCCGCGAACGCAGCGATGGGCCCGCCACCGTCCCAGATGCCCGTGTCGAACATCAGGTTGCCGTGGAACGGGTAGTCGTTGCGCAGGGCGGGGACCACGTGGAGGTAGCTCGGGGCGTCGGGGTCCACGAGGCAGGCGGCGTCGAGGCGGCAGAGACCGGCGCGGACGAGCTCGTGGGGGACGGGGGGGACGCCCTGGAAGCAATTGCGCGCGCCCGAGGGGATGTGTCGCTGGGCAAACGCGACCGACCGGCGGACGCCGGTGTCGGGGTCCACAGCGGTGAGGTCGCGAAAGCCATCGCCGGCCCGCATTCGTGGGTAGCCCGTGCGCGCCGGGGCGGGGCAGAGCGCGGACTGTGGCCGCAGCCCGTCTCCGTAGTGCGCGTACGGGTCAAAGGCGGAGACGACCCCGGCGATTACGGCCACGCTGGCGTACCAGGCGTCGGGGCGCAGAAACGCGTTGACCAGGCTACCGTAGCCGCCTGCAGACACGCCGCTGAGTGAATGGCTGCGCCGGTAGATCTCTTCGTCGACGATGTTGCCATCGAGGCTTCCGCGGATGCGAAACCGCTCGCGTAGGACGCGGCGGAGGTCGTCGGCGAGGAAGTCCGTGTAGCTGACGATGGTCGAGTCAGCGCGCCATGTACCAAGAAAGCGCGTGTGGCAATTCTGGCGCTGCACCTCCGGCTCGAGCGCGCAGTCCTCGGGACTGAGTCTTCCATCGGGGAGCACCAGAATCGTCGGCTCCATGGCGCCAAGGGCCAACACGTCTGCAGCGGCGCGCGCGACCGGCAGGTATCCGCGCTGGGTGCCGGTGTCGTGAAGGAGGACGGAGACTGGGTACCGCTGATCGGGGGACGCGTCGTAGCCCGCCGGCAACATGACGACGACGTTGACGGGGTAGGGGAACGCCCCGGGTGGCACGGTGACCTCCACTTCCATGGGGGCCACGGTCTGTGCCGGCAAGGTGACGACCTCGCGCGTGATTCCCAGCGCCGTGATGCGGACGGTCTGCCCCTGCGGCCAGCCGCGCGGGTCCACGGGCTCCACGACGAGCGCTGGGCGAAACCTGCGCGCAGCCGGCAGCCATCGCTGCCGCACCGGCAGTGGGCCGGAATCCGTGGACGCCGTGGCGGGGAACGCCACACTCCAGGCCCATTGCCCCAGCCAATCTGCGGGGACCTCCTGCGCGGGGGGGCTGAACTCAAAGACAAATCGTTTCCGGTGGCTCACCCGGTCGTTGGTGTCCGCGTTCGCCCATTGGACGTCGAGCCTGTCGGGAGTGGGCACATCCGGGGGGACGGGCGGGCCGGTGTCTGGCACTGCCATGTCCGGCGCGACGTCGGGTAGCGCCGCGTCGCCTGTGTCCATGTCGGGCGCGACGTCGCGGTCTGGGCGCGCGCGGACATCGTCGCCGAGGTAGTAGCTCAAGAAGGGGCGCGGCTGCTCGGCGCATCCAGTCAGGAGCAGCAGGCATGCGGCGGCCCGCAGCGCGGTCACGTTCTGCCTCCAGGCCTGGCCGCGCAGTGTCTCAACTGGGAACTCCGGTCATCGCAGACTGGCGCCGCAGTCAGTTGAGGAAGTTGGGGATCGCCAGCGTGAACGGCGCCACGACGGCGTCAAACTCCTCGCCGTCGTCGCCGACCATCTTGTACATGCCCTGCATGGAGCCCACGGGTGTTCCCAGCGGACAGAAACTCGAGTACTCGAATGTGTCGCCCTCTGTCAGGCGCGGCTGCCGCCCGACGACGCCGGGGCCGCGGACCTCCTGGACCTCACCGTTTCCGTCGGTGATGACCCAGTGCCGGCTGAGCAGCTGCACGGGTTGGGCGTTGCCCACATTCGTGATGCGGATCCGGTACCCGAAGAAATAGTAGGACTCATCCGGGTTGCTGCGCTCCGGAATGAACTGGGAGACCGCCTGGATTTGAACCCCGCGGGTGGTGGCTTCGCTCTTCATCGGCGCGATACTATCACCCGTGCTCCGTAGACCGCCACGACGACTCGACAGCTTTCTGGCCGACTGCCGGGTGGGCACCCGTGCGCGCGTGCGTGAGGCGCTGGAGTCAGGGCGGGTGGAGGTCGACGGTGTCGACCTTGTCCGCGACAGAACCCTGGTGGATGCGACGTGTCGCGTCCGGGTGGACGGGCTGCAGGTGACGCCCCTCCCGTCCGAGGTCATGTGCATCTACCACAAGCCGGCGGGCCTGCTGACGACGATGACCGATCCATTCGGACGCGCTTGTGTCGGCGACGTGGTCCCGCCCGCGTGGCAGGGGCGTTGTGGTCCAGTGGGTCGGCTGGACAAGGAGACCACCGGCGCGCTGGTTTTCACCGACGACGGCGCGTTGCACGCGGCGATCACAGGCGCCGCATCCAAGCGCTACCGGCTCACGGTCCAGGGGCCGGTTTCAGACGAGCAGCTGCGGAGCCTGGAAGAGGGAGTCGAGATCACGAGGGCGCGCGTGTCGGAGGCGCTGCGCGGGCGGTTCACGACGGCCCCAGGTGTGGCTGAACGCTGTGAGGGCGGGCTGCGGCTGACCATCTGGGAGGGGCGCAACCGGCAGGTTCGCCGCATGGCCCGCGCGGTCGGTCTGCGCTTGACCCATTTGCACCGCGAGGCGGTGGGGCCCATCGACTGCCCTCTGGAGGTTGGAACGCTGCGGGAACTGACGGAGGCCGAGGTGGCCAGTCTGCACGAGCTGGGTCCGTCGCGTGTCGAGTCCGACGCGCGCACGGCCCAACTGCTCACAGAGCGCTGCGCGCGCGGTGGCCTCGACCCTGGTCCAGGGCAAGCTGGTCAAGCGCTTGAGCC
>CALBXO010000054.1 GCA_937890335.1 uncultured Pseudomonadota bacterium
CCGTAGGTGCGGCGCAGGAACTCCGGCAGGGAGCCGCCGACCCCGCGGTGGGTCCAGCTCCTGCGCTGGGTGACCCCGCGCAGGGTGGGCGTACGGAACGCGCCAAGGCTGCGCTCCTCCTCCATGGCGATCAGCAGCTTCTCAGCGCCAGCGTCGGTGTCGTCCGAGTAGACGCCCACCCCGTTGAACCGGTCCTCGAACAGAGCGTCGAGCCCCTGCTGCCGACCGGTGTCGTCGGACCCGGCCGGCTCCAGGCCCAGGTTGTGGAAGCGGCCGTCGCTGAAGCCGGGGCCCGCGTGACAATTGTTGCAGCCCTCGCGAACAAACGCCGCTGCGCCGCGCTCCTCGCGCTCGCTGAGCGTGGCCTCGCCCCGGTTCCAACGGTCAAAGCGCGTCTCGGAACAGGTCAGGTTTCTCTCGAAGGCCTCGAGGCTCTTGCCCACGTTGGAGAACACGCGCTCCACGTCCTCCTGCGTCCCTGCGGACAGCGCGTCCCAGGCGTCGTCGCCGGGTTTGGCCCGGACCGGCACACCGCTCAGATCGGGCAGTGGGCCGAACACGGCCGTGTACTCGTCCGCGTAGTTGGCGGCGATGAAATGGGCCACCTCCGCGCGTGAGAAGTCCATCTCGGGTGACGCTTCGATTGCCTGCAGAGGCTGCGACCAGGCGGAGTCCGCGCGGCCGTCCCAGAAGAAAAAGCGTTGGAGCGCCAGTGAGTGCGCGGGCAGGGAGTGGCGTCCACCCTCGCGACCGAACACGCCGACGGAGAACTGGCGGTCATCGCTCAGGCCCTCGTCCATGCGGTGGCAGCTCGCGCAAGCGACGCGACCGTCGGCGCTCATGCGCCGATCAAAGAAGATCCGGCGACCGAGTGCGGCCGCGTCGGCGTCCTCGGCGACCGCGTTGGTCGGCGAGGGCGGTGGCCGGAAGTTCTCGTCTGCCTCCATGCCGGCGAGCTGCGCTCGTTCCTGGGGAGAGAGCTCGTCGGGCCCGCAGGCGGACAGAGCGAGAAGGCAGAACAAAACGGTCGTTCCGAATCGGTTGGTCATCGCGTCCTCGTGGCCCCCGACGCCGAGGCGCCGGGGGCTGGGTCATGCCCCGTCGCGGCCACCAACCGCGACACACCGCGGCAGGGGGAGTCCGCGGATGACCAGGGACATCGCAAGACCGATGCCGACACGCGAACGTCGTGGCTGTGGGCGCTGGGTCTGGGCGAGCCCGCGTGGATGTGCCGGACTCGCACCCGGCGAGTGCGGAATTGGCACCTCCAAGGCGTTCGTCGTCGTAGTAGACGCCGACGGTGCAGTGGACGTCGGTCTGCGGTGCGAAGAGATTCGGTGCCAGAAGCTGGGCCTGTAACGCGCGAGAAATGGGCGCAATCCGTCCCGGGGATCAGGTCAGTCGAGTGCGGGTACGAGGGCCGCCGAGCCCTTCTCCAGCTGGCCGTTGATGAAACCCGGCGCGATGCGGGACATCCAGTGCAACTGCCCGGCCTGGCCGGGTCGGATCTCCAGCGCACCGGACTTGAGCTTCGCGAACGTGGCGGAGACGAGATCTTCGGTGGTCATGAGCGTGAACGCCCCGTCCTCGGGCAGATCCGCAGTGAGATCCGTCTTGACGGCCGGCGGCATCAACTCGATGACCTCAACCTTCCCGCGCAGCTGCTGGCGGAGCGTCTGGGTGTAGCTGTGGATGGCTGCCTTGGTCGCGCAATAGATGGGTGCGGCCTGTAGCGGTACGTAGGCCAACCCGGAGGAGACGTTGATCAGCGTTCCGCGGTTGGCCGTCAGTCGATCGATGAGCACGGAGACGGTGCGAATCGCGCCGCTGAGGTTGATGTCGATCTCGCAGGTCAGCTCCAGGAGGTCGTCCGTGCCCTTGGTCAGGTTGCGGAAGATGAAGACGCCAGCGTTGTTCATCAGAACGTCGAGCTTGGGAAAGTCGGCGTCAACGCGGGCGGCGAGGGCGCGAAGGTCATCCGGCTTGGACGCGTCACACTGGATGATATGCAGCTCTGGGTGCGCCGCTTTGACTGCGTCCAGCTTGGACTGGTTGCGCCCTGTGACGATCACGGTGTTGCCGAGCGAGAGGAACTTCTGGGCGAAGGCGAGGCCGATGCCAGCGCTGCCGCCGGTGATGAGAATGGTGCGGTCCGTGAGGTTCATGTCCGTGTCTCCTTGTGGTGCCGCGCGCGGCCCGTCTCGTGTGTTGAAGCTGCAAGTTATGCGCGCCTGTTCTGCACCGCAAGCTTGTTGATGTGCACCGGCCGGTGCAATGATGCACCATGGGCTCATGGGACGAGCTGAAGGTGGTTCTGGAGGTGGCGCGGGCCGGGTCCGTGCGCAAGGCGGCCGGTGCGCTCGGCTTCAACCACTCCACGGTGTCTCGACGCATGGCCGCGTATGAAGAGCGGCTCGCTGTGCGCATGTTTGAGCGCGTCGGGACCCGCCTGGTGCTGACCCCGGCGGGGGCCGAGGTGATGGCGGCCGCCGAGCGCATCGAGGCGGAGATCTACGACGTCGAGCGCAAGATCGCCGGCGGGGATCTGATCCTTGAGGGGACCATCCGCGTCGCGTTGCCGCCGAGCCTGCTGGGTGTGTTCGCCCCGGAGTTCAGGCACTTCGCCCGCGAGTACCCGGACGTGACGCTCGAGTTCGTCACTGGCCTCAACCTGGTCAACCTCTCCCAACGCGACGCCGATGTGGCGTTGCGAGTCGTGGGCAAGCCGCCCGCGGATCTGTTTGGGCGCCGTGTCGGATCCATCGCCGCGAGGGCGTTTGTGGCGCCGGACCTCTTTGCTGAGTTTCAACACCGCCCGCTCCGGGAGTGGCCCTGGGTCGGTTGGACGAGCCGCTTTGCTCACTTTGTGTCTTCGCGCTGGGTCACCGAAGAGGTCGGTGCGACCTATTGCGCACGGTTTGAGAGCGGCCGCGACATCGAGGACGCAATCCGTGGCGGGCTGGGTGCGGGCTTCATGCTCCATCCGGACCCGCCGGGTTTGATCCCCATCCTGGCGGCGCCGCAATTTCCGGTTCCGTTGTGGATGGTGACGCACAGCGACCTCCGGAACGTCGGGCGCATCCGCGCTTTTCTGTCCGTCGTGGGGGACCAGATCCGGGAGCGGCTGTCGGACTGAGCTGGGATGACTGCCAGGGCTTCCGGCGGCCCGTTGCGCCCCGGACGGCGTGCCAGTGCGTGCGCCGCCCGCCTGGAGTGCGGGTTGGCGCGGGTCAGCGCGACCTGCGCCGCTCCAGCCGCTGGCTGCGACGTTCCGCCGCGTCGCGCTTGCGCTCGCGGTCATCGTCGTCGCGCGGAGCGAGCGCCGGAACACGGAGAGGCGCCCCGGTCTCGTCGAGGCAGACGAACGTCAGGTAGGCTTGAACGCACAGCGTCCTGTTCCGGGTCTGCGGGTCCTCGACCTCGACATCCACCTCAATCTCCATGGACGACCCAAACGCCTCGTTGAGCCGTGCCGTGAGCCGGACGATGTCGCCCACCCGAATCGGCGCCAGAAACTGAAGATCGTCCACGGCAGCGGTCACGGCGATGCGGCCGCAGTGGCGCTGCGCAGTGATCGCCGCGCAGATGTCCACCCACGCCATGACCTGCCCGCCAAAGACGGAGCCGAGCACGTTCGCGTCGCCCGGCAGGACGAGCTCAGTCATCTCGGTGAAGGACTCATCCGGTGTTCGTGAAGTAGCCATTTGGGCAGCATACGCGCTCCGCGGAGGTCGGCCAACACCCCTGTTTATCTATTTTTGTGGATAAAGTGTTGACACGTGATGTGACGATCTCTAGCTTGGGGATCAACAGGCGAGTGACACGGGGTACGGGACGGCAGCGCCGTCCGGAAGGAGAAGTACGATGCGCAAAAAGTTGCTGTTGATCTCGATCATGGGGCTGCTGGCCACAACCGGATGCACGTCTGGCAACGACGAATACAGCGCCCGCGGTGACAACCTCGGTGGCCAGGAGGGGCGGCAGGAGGACGACGAGCAGTGCGAAGCGGACGAGGACCGTGACGGTGCCTGTGTCCCGGAGGACTGTGACGACGCCAACGCGGAGGTCGGGCCGGACGCGGCGGAGGTGCCCGGCGACGGTCTGGACAACGACTGCGACGGACAAGTCGACGAAGGGGACGCACCGGAGCTGGACTGCCAGGTGGACGCGGACTGCCCGCGCGGCGAAATCTGCTCCCAGGGGACCTGCGAAGGCATCCGCGACGAACCGAATTGCCAGAGCGACGCGGACTGCCCAGACGGCGAGTTCTGCGACGACGGACAGTGCGTCACCTGGCACGCCGAGGAATGCGCGTTGGATTCGGACTGTCCCCACGGCGAGCGCTGCGTCAACAGCATGTGCGAGGGCGACGGGTGTGAGGACGCCGATGGAGACGGAGTCTGCGCGGAGCAAGACTGCAACGACATGAACGCAGACATCCACCCGCATGCGCCCGAGGTCCGTGACGGCATCGACAATGACTGCGACGGGCAGGTTGACGAGGGTCTCGACGAGCACGCCTGTGAGAGCGACGCGGACTGCCGCGGCGGGGCGTGCCTGGACGGAGTGTGCGTGCGCGACATCCCCGAATGCGAGGACAACGACGCCGACGGCTTCTGTGTCGAGGATGGTGACTGCGACGACGACAACCCGCAGGTCCACCCCGATGCGCAGGAGCATCGTGACGGGCTGGACAACGACTGCGACGGGTCCGTGGACGAGGAGGATGGCCTGGCATGTGCCGCGGACAGCGACTGCCCGCGCGGACAGGTCTGCCTCGACGGTACTTGCGAGCGCAGGTGAGTCAATAATGGACGCGCGACGTGTTGTCGCGCGTCCGGTGCAGCGCTGCTGCGCCACCGTGGACGCGGGCTTGCCGGGGTTGCCCGGCCAGCCCGCTGATGGGAGAGTCGGCGCGTGTCTCTACCGCCCGATAGGTTCCGCGAACAGGTGACCTTCGCCACACTCGTGCCGGCGGCGCGGCTGGCATCTCGCTTTGGGATCTCCCTGCGCGAGATGAAGCAACTCGTCGAGCTCGCCTGCTACCGCGAGGCGCGCCGTCGAGGGTGGAAAATGAAGGAGATACGCGCCGCGCTCTCTATCAGCATGAGCAAGGTTGGTCTGCTCAGCAAAGACCTCAAGGAACGCTTTGCCGGGATGGACCCCGAGTCCGCAGTTGTCCCCTCCATTCTCTCGGTGCTGTGGGCGGGTCCGCTAAGTGAAGTGCGTCTGGTCAACGCACTTGTGGACTTTGACGAGGCCAACGTGAGGGCGGGACTTGCGCGATTGCTCAGCGAGGGCAGCGTCCGCGAGGTGCCGGGGCGCACCGTCAGGTACGAGATCGGCGGGAACCAACACCGCTTGGTACGGGCGCCGTGGATGGCGCGGATCGACGCGCTTCACGACCTCATGGGGACGGTGGTCGGCGCGGTGGAGGCACGGTTCTTCGACGACGACGACAGGGCGTTCGCCCGCGCCCTCAAGTTCCGTGTTCGCCCGGAGGACATCCCGCGCCTGCGCGCACTGTACGAAGAGCAGATGTTCAAACTGGTCGTGGAGCTCGACGCAGCCGCCAGCGACGCGGACGACGCGGTTCCGTTTGAGTTCGCAGTGTTGTGGACGCCCGCCGAGGGCGGTACCGAGGACGAAGAAGATGGATAGGATGTGGACGTTGGTGGTGCTGGCCCTCCTGACGGCGTGTGGTTCGGACCGCGCGGTTGACGTCGACCCGTGCCCGGGGGGTGACCTCGTATCAGTGGACGGTGATGACTACTGCGTCGCTGAGGCCGTAGTCATCGAGAAGGGCTTCTTGTGTCCCGAGGAGTTTCCGAACCGGTTCGACTACGAGGATGTCGTGGTCTGTGCAGGGGAGGAGGATGTCGCGGAGGAGAAGCTCGAAGCCGTCTACACCGAGTACCGCGAGGACAATCCCCCGGCAAACAACGGCGCGAACAACGGCGTGAACAATGGCTGTGTGGACAACGATGCCGACGGCTCCTGTGCGCCCGAGGACTGCGACGACGACAACGCCCTGGTGGGCGCCGGGCTGCCCGAGGTCCCGGCCAATGGCATCGACGACGACTGCGATGGACAGGTCGACGAAGTGGGCCCCGTGGAGCCGGAGCCCGAATGTCGACAGGACGCAGACTGCGCGAACGGCCTGGCCTGTTTTGATGGCGAGTGCGCCGCCAGGTGCAGCCTGGACGCCGACTGTCGCGAGGACAAGGTGTGTCGGATGGAACACTGCCTGGACCCCCCGCCCCGCTGCGAATCCGACGCCGACTGCCCGCGCGGGGAGCTGTGCGACGACGGCACCTGCGCCCTCATCGACTGCCGCACTGACGCGGACTGCCCGCAAGGGGACGTGTGCGTGGACGGCACCTGCACGGATCGCTGACCCGGATTGTTTCACGGCGGTCAGGCCTGCGCCTGGGCCTGGTGAGTGGACTCCCGGGGGACCGCGAGCTGGCCCGTGTCCCTGCCTGACGCTTCGGCGTGGGCCTGTACCCAGGTCCAGAACGGGCCGAAGTCGGCCGCTTGGAGCCAAGGGGCACGCGATTGTTTGTCGGGGACGTCGGCCCGAACTGCGGCGTTCGGCAACGAGACCCGGACATCCAACCTCTGTCCCTCCTGCCGGAGCGTGACACAGACGTCCATGGTCGCGGGATCCCTGGTCCAGCAGCCGACGTCCAGATGGAACGGCCTGCCGCCGTCAATCCGGGTCAGCGGCCGGCCATCAATACACAGACGGATCTCGTGGGTGTCGATCTCGAGGGACTTTGGTGCCGAGTCGGGCACGCCTGGGATTGGGTAGGCTTGCGCGTGGAGGCCCAGGGTCTGGTCGGCGGGCAGCCGGAATCCTCCCCGCGCAGGCAGCGTCGTCGGTCGTGGTTCGGGGCGGTGGGCGGCGAATCGCAAGTAGTCGTCGTCGGGCAGGACGACCATGGGCCGCAGCTTCCGCCGGCCGCCGACACCAAACCCCACCTCGACCAGGGCCAACAAAGTCTCCCCCGGCGTGGGTTCCCACCCCGCTCGGGCTTCCAGCTTGACCTTGGTGGGGGCGGGGTCGTCGACGTCCAGGAAACGGACCGTAGCGGCGCGGTAGGCCAGGTCGCCGGGCGGTTCGACACTGAGCACCTCCAGCCGGCGTCGCCGCCCCCACTGCGCGACCTTTCGCACCCGCTTGTTCTTTCGCCAGAAACGCCAGCGTACAAAAAGGACGAGGGCGAGGGCCGCGGCCACCATTATTGCTGCCGCTGGCACCAGGCTCGGCGTCAGGAAGAAGCCGAGCGTGACCAGCAACAGGACGATGCTCAGCACCGGCCGGACGGGGCGAGGTGGCTTGACGCTATGTAGAAACGCGACACCGCGGGGGGCGGGAGGCACTCCGGCTTTGACCCCGGTCTCCGCGAACGCGACCGGGTAAAGCTCGGGCAGGATCGCGCGTGCGCTGTCCCAAGGGTCAATCACGGCCGTGGTGGGGCCCACAAAAACGGGCCGGACGGCTCGGGACACCACGGCGCGGTCCTCGTGCGGGGTGCCGGCCTCATCCCAGAACCGATAGTCGACGACATGGTCGGCGCCCTTGGGCGTAACGCTGAGGATCTCAGCGCGAGCCCGCAGTCCATGTCGAAAGACACTGTCGGCGCGACGTTTGCCCTTCCAGATGACGGGCCAGCGCACCATGACGAGGAGTCCCAGCAGCAGCGGGACAAGGAGGACCCAGTGGAACGCACCGATGGCCAGGCATACAAACAGCACCAACAGGCTGAGCGCGATCAGAATCGGCCCGATGATCAGGAGTCCTGCGCGCAGGCCGCTGGGTAGGCGGTACCACTGAACCTGCCTCGGCGTGGCCTCGGGGACTTCGAGCGGAACTTGGGCTATGGCTCGTGGTTCTGGGGCCTGGTTCATGCTCCTGCCCCCACCGCCGCGGTCGCCCCTGCCAGTATCGACCGCGGGCCCGCGGGGTGTCCCGGCACCAAGTCGCCCCGCCCTGCAGCGGATCCAACGCCATCAATGTGGTGGGTGGGGGGCCAACAGCCCTGCGCACGCAATTTCACCACCCACGCAACGGCCTCACGGAGCATGAGGTCGCGCCGTCCGCGCGTACGCGTGTCGGATTCCCAGATCATGTGCCTTCGCGGGTGACTGCGCACCTTTGCGGTCCTCGTGCGACCCTGGGCCGCAGGGTGGCCACAATTGTGGCCAAGAATCGACGCTGCACAAGCGGTCGTCGTGTCGCGGGTGTCGATGGCCGAGCGCGACCGCGAGTTGGCATCCGCCGGCGTCTGCGTCGAGCCCACAGTCGTCCGCCACCTCATGGGGATTACACCAATGTGGGCGATGTGAGCGCGCTCGGGCTCGCCGGCTACGACAACGCGCTGGTGCTGGGCCGCGCGACGGCTGACGACGGCGAGAGCGCGGATGCGCAGACCATTCTGTGTTACGCGATCGTTCAGGCTTTGCGTCAGAAGCACAAGCACAGGCAGCGCACGTCGTTGTTGGCGGAGTTGATGGTGTCCCTCACTCGCGCACGTGCGCGATCACGCGTAGTGAGTTCTCTCCCAGGCACTTCCTGACCTCGGCCTCAGACCAGCCGTCCTCCAGCATCAGCTGCGTCACCGCGGGCATGTCCGTCACGTCCTGCAGGTATTTGGGCAGCGTGGCGATCCAGCCGTCGAAGTCGCTTCCCAGGGCCAGGGCATCGATGCCGACGGTGTTGCGCACGTGTTGCATGTGGGGCAGGAGGCAATAGATGTCGTCGATCAGCTTCTGAGACAGGAAGCCTGGTGTGAAGATGATGCCGATCACGCCGCCGGTGTCCGCGACCGCCTTGATCTGCTCGTCGGTGACGGCCCGGTTCGAGGGGCAGACCGTGCAGCAGGCCGTATGGGACACGATGGCGGGCACGCCCTTGTCCCGGCACCACGCGGCGGCGTCGAGGAAGGCGCGGCGCCCGACGTGGGCGAGGTCGATGATGATGCGGTGGGCGGCCATGGCCTCGAGGAGCTCGTAGCCCAGAGGCGGGAGCGGCGCCTCATTGTCCGCCTTCCAGCCCTGGGCGGCGGGGGTGAACTCGTTGCTGTTGAAGTGGGCCAGGGTCATGTAGCGGACGCCCAGCTGCTCGAACTCGGCGACCCGCTCCAGCTGACCACCGAGGCCGTGGGCCCCCTCGATGCCGAGGAATGCCGAGAGCTTCCCGTCCCGGTGCGCGGCACGGATCTGTGCCGTGGTGTCGGCAAAGACCAGACGATCATCGGCGGCTTTGCACCGCTCGAACTCCCGAACCTGCACCATGAGCCCCTCCCACGGGTCCCGTGCCAGCGGGTTGGGGACAATGCCCAGGCCGAAGCAGGTGACGTTGCCCAGCGACCGGGGGAGGTCGGCGTGGCGCGTGATGGGAGATCGCAGCCACCGGATCGGTTCGTGGCGCTTGAGGAAGTCGTAGCCAAACACGCGCTTCTCGAGCAGCGAGTCGCAATGCCAGTCGATGACGACGGAGCTCCTGTGGAGCGCGAGGGCCTCTTCGGTGACGGTGAACATGCCTCTGAGGTAGCCCTCCGCGGCGTTTGGAGCAAGGGCTTGCCACAGGGTGTTGACACGCCGCCGGAATGCTCTTAGTTTCCCGCGACGCACCGGCCACTGCCGCCGGAGCGGGTCTTTGACAGTCGAAGAGTTGTGAGTGGAAGCGACACACGGATGTGTGTCGAGTGACGAGCCCATACAGGGGCGCGGGTGTGGCTAGCGGTAGCTCACCACGTGTCCTGAGGCGCGCACCACCTTCGGGTGATGTGACGATCTCGAACATGGGTCGAGGGGACGCCAGTGCCCCAAAGACCTTTTACCGTCAGACTCAACGACCTCGCAGTTTGAGGTTGTTACCATATCAAGTGGA
>CALBXO010000055.1 GCA_937890335.1 uncultured Pseudomonadota bacterium
CCGGACATCCTGGACGACCTGGCCAGCGTGCAGATGCACGCCATCCAGACCAGCGGCAACTGTGTCCGGAACGTGACCGCCGATCATCTCTCGGGTGTCGCCGGGGACGAACTCGAGGACCCGCGTCCGTACTGCGAGCTCCTGCGCCAGTTCTCCACCTTTCACCCGGAGTTCACCTACCTGCCGAGGAAGTTCAAGATCGCGATGACGGGTCGTCAGGAGGACGCCGCGGCGATCGCGGTGCACGACATCGGCATCCGGATTGTCGAGAACGACGACGGCGAGGTGGGCTTTCAGATGTGGGTCGGCGGCGGTCTCGGACGCACCCCGGTCATTGGACAGGTGGTCCGGGAGTTCCTGCCCAAACTCGACGTGCTGACCTACACCGAGGCGATCCTTCGCGTGTACAACCTCCATGGCAACCGGAAGAACAAGTACAAGGCGCGCATCAAGATCCTGCTCAAGTCCCTGGGTCTCGAGGAGTTCACGCGTCGCGTCGAAGAGGAGTTCGCCCTCATCAAGGACGGACCCGGACGCCTGACGCAGGCCGAGATCGACCGCGTCAGGGCCTTCTTCACGCCGCCGGCCTACAACCTGCTCGCCGCGGCGGACCGAAGCCATGAGGATCACGCCAAAGCCGACCCAGCGTTCGCCACCTGGCTCGCGCACAACGTCCTGCCGCACAAGATCCCCGGCTACAATGTCGTGGTGGTGAGCCTCAAGCACGAGGACTACGCACCGGGAGATATGACGACGGCGCAGCTCGACCTCGTCGCGGATCTGGCCGACGCTCACAGCTTTGGGCAGGTCACTACGACGCACGAGCAGAACGTATTGCTGCGCGACGTGACGAACGCAGATCTCTACACGGTCTGGAAAACCCTCGACGCATCACAGATGGCGCAGGCCAACCACGGCACGTTGCTCGATATGATCTGTTGCCCCGGCCTGGATTTCTGCGACCTGGCGAACGCGGGCAGCATCGCGATCGCGCAGCAGATTTTCGAGGAGTTCGACGACCTCGACTACCTCCACGATCTTGGCGAGCTCAAGCTCAAGATGTCCGGCTGCATCAATGCCTGCGGACACCACCACGTGGGCCACATCGGGATCCTCGGCATCAACAAGAAGGGCGAGGAGTGGTACCAGATCATGCTCGGCGGTTCCGCGGCAAACGATGCATCGTTGGGGCGCTGGATCGGCCCAGCCATTCCCAAGGCCACTGTGGCGACGGCGGTGCGCGCGCTGCTGCTGACCTACCTGGAAGCAAGGGAGGGTGACGAACGCTTCCTGGATACGTACCGCCGTATCGGCGTCAAACCCTTCAACGAGCGGGTGTACGCAGCATGAAGATCATACGCGACAAAGCCATTGTGGAAGACGCCTGCGTTCATCTCGCGGAGGAAGACGCGGTCCCCGATGCAGGCACAGTCACCGTCTCTTTGGCCCGTTGGCAGTCGGATCGGGAGGCGCTTTTGGGCCGCGGAAACGTCGGGGTGCGGATTGGCGGCGAGGACGACGTGCGCGTCCTGACCGATGATCTGAACCGGCTCGCGCTCCTCTGCCTCGAGTTCCCCATCTTCGCGGACGGCCGCGGGTACTCCCACGCGCATATACTCCGCGCACACATGAAGTATGACCGCGAATTGCGCGCCGTGGGCCAGGTGCTGCGGGATCAGATCTGGAACATGAGCCGGGTGGGGATCAACGCCTTTGAGGTGGCGCCCGGCAAATCCGTCGAGGACGCCCTCCACGCGTTCTCCCTCTACTCCGTCCGCTACCAGAGCACCGTGGACCAGCCGCTGCCAATCTACCGGCAGCCCCCGCCCCGCTGAAAGTGCCCCGTTCCCCTTGCCTCACTGCAATCCGGGGTTACGACTCGGCGCGCACCGCACGCCGGCTTCGGTCGCTTGACAGTGTCGGGGTGCCGTGATACCCAGCGCACGCCTTCGCCGAACTCCCGGCGGAGCCCGTTATCTACGCTACGGAGCGGTACCTGGATGATGCTGACCGAACTCCTCGAAAAGCCCCTCCAACTCGCCGATGCTGCCGCGATCAATCCGGTCCTGGCAGGCGGTGGAGGCCCGGTCGATCTCGACATCACTTTCCTGATCTACCTGGCGATCTTCGTTGTCGTCTGGTTTGCCCTCAAGGCACTCATCTTCGACCCCTGGTTGAAAGTGCGCGATGCGCGCGCTTCCGGCACGCAAGGCAGCCGGGCTGAGGCAGACGCGATGCAGTCTTCCGCCGACGCCAAGCTCGCCGAATACAAGGGCGCGCTCGCCGCCGCTCGGGAAGAGGCCTCCAACACCCGCGCGGAGCTCAAGGCCGCTGCGGACAAGCGCGAGGCGGAGATCGTCACGGCGGCCCGCACCGCGTCCATGGAGAAGCTCGACGGACACCGCAAAGCCGTACAGGCCCAGGTGGACGGAGCGCGCGGTGAGTTGGCGACCGAGGCCGAGCGCCTCGGGACCGCGATGGCCCAGACCCTGATGCCGAGCTGAGGGAGGATACGATGCAAGACAAACTGCAAAAGCTGGCCATCGTCCTCGCCGTCGTCCTGACGCCCAGTGTTGCACTGGCGGCTGGTGACGACAGCGCGCTGGTCACCACCACGATCTTCCACGCCATCAACCTGGCGATCCTCATCGGAATCCTCGTGGCCTATGCCCGCAAGCCCATCAACAAGATGCTGGCGGAGCGCAAGTCGAAGATCACCGCTGACCTCGAGGAGGCCGCCCGCCTTCGCGAGGAGGCCGCCGCCCTGCTCGCCAGGTACGAGACGCAGGTCTCGGGCCTGACCGCCGAGCGCGACCAGCTGATGAACGACTACCGCTCCATGGGCGAGTCGGAGCGGGACCGCATCATCGCCGCCGCCAACAAGGAAGCGGAGCGCATCGCGCGGGAGACCGAGAACGCCATGACGCAGGAGATCGCCCGCGCCAAAACAGCCCTTGAGGCCGAGGTGGTCGAGCTCGCTGCGCAGATCGCCGAGCGGACGCTGCGCGAGCAGTTGGACACGCGCGGTCACGCCAAACTCGTGGACGGCTACCTGGTCGGACTCGAAGCGGAACAGGCCTAGGAGGTTCCCATGCAAGGCGGAGTCAGCATCCGATACAGCCGAGCCCTTCTGGAGCTTGGCGACGAGGCCGGGACCATCACGCGCATCCAGGACGAGCTCGCTCGTTTTGTGGAGGCCTACGATGGCAGCGAGGACCTGCGCAATGTCCTGCTCAACCCGTCCATCTCCCTCGACGAGCGCAAGAGCCTCGTGAAGACACTGGCCCTCAAGCTGCGGCTCAGCAGCCTGACCACCAACTTCACCCTCCTGCTGCTCGACAAAGGCCGCGTGGACCAGGTGCCGGCCATCGGCGCCACATTCCAACGACTGGCCGACGAGAAAGCGGGCAATGTCCGGGCGGAAGTGACGAGCGCCACGACGCTCAACGCCATGCAAGTCGCGAAGATAAAGACCACGCTGGGCAAGCTCACTGGCAAGAAAGTCATCGTCAACGCGAGCGTTGACGAGACGCTGCTCGGCGGTGTCGTTACCCGCGTCGCGGGCAAAGTATACGACGGGAGCCTTCGCGCTCAGTTGAACGCAATCAGGAATCAGGCCGCAAGCCGTTGACCCACATGGGGTGTTGAAGAATGCAGATCAACATTGCTGAGATCAGCTCGATCATCAAGCAGCAGATCAAAGACTACGAGAAGCGCGTCGAGGTCGCCGAGACCGGCACCGTCATCAGCGTTGGTGATGGTATCGCGCGCGTCTACGGACTCGACAACGCCATGGCCGGTGAGCTCCTTGAGTTCCCCGGTGGAATCGCCGGAAT
>CALBXO010000056.1 GCA_937890335.1 uncultured Pseudomonadota bacterium
CTGCCCGGTCACGCATGAGTCCCCAATCTCGGGGCTGCAGGCGGACAGGACGAGCGCAAACGCGGCAAGCGCGGGAAGAATGTACGTTTTCACGAAAGACACAGCGCGCGCTCCTCGTTCTCCTGACGGTCGGGGAAGGTAGAAGCGCGCAGAGGTCGATGTCAATTCCCGCTCGCCACAGGTCACTTTTCTCTGCTGTTTTCGGCAGCGTCCTGGTGCATCTGGTGTTCCTGGCGGCGTTGCCATGGCTGCTCGAGGCGTGCGAGGACGACGCCTGGGCCGCGCAGGAGATCCCGACCGACGCGGCTGCGCGGCCTGACGAGACGATCGTCGAGGTTGTGGAAGAGCCAGCGTCGCCAGAGATGGCGCCCGCGCAGGACACGCCCGCCGAGGTTCCCGAGGCGGTGCCGAAGGCAGCACAGCGCACCGTGCCTAAGCCTCCGGAGCCCAAGCCGGTGCCGGAAAAGCGGCCAGATCCCAAGAAGAAGCTACACGACGCCGGCGCACTTATGATCGACCAGCCGCTGGTGGAGGAGGAGCGCGAGCCGCCGCCGGATACCAAGGTCCTCGGTCCTCAGGATCGCAAGGTGGACGTCGAGATGCAGACCCGCAAACGCGCGCTGGCCGCCTCGGACGAGAAGAAGCGGCGCAGACTTGCCGCCGACGCAGCCGAGGATAAGAAGCCGCCCAAGGACACAACCACACAGGACGAGGCGAAGGCCGACAAGAAAGGCAACCCCGACACCAAGGAGCCCGCAGAGCCGTCGGTCGCGCAGAGCAAGGCGCGGCAGGTGGCCGACGAGGTCTCCAAGGCGCGCAAGGCGCAGCGCAAAGGGAAGGCGGGAAGCCCCGTTGAGGCTGCGGCCGCCAACGCGCCCATGGCGCCCGATGGGATGGAGGCCCCGGGGTTGCCCGGGTCGGCGGTGGCGACACCTGGCGAGGCCGGCGGCGGCGCGAGGGTGGACGTGAAAGCGGCCCTCGCAATCGATCCGGGGATGTACCAGGAGATGTTCGGCGCGCGCGATGCACAAGATCGTAAGCGCCTGGCGGGCAAGACGCCGCGCCTGCTGGGCCGATGGCAGAAACGGGCCGCGGCGACCCGTGCCGCGCTGGAGAACTTTGTGCCGAAGGTGCGGTACGGCAACCACGTCGCCATCAACAGCCGCAAGAGCGTCTACGCCGCCTGGGTCGCCTCTGTGCATCGGGGGATTCACAGGCTGTGGGGCATGTCGTACCTGCGCCACCTGGATCTGAACTTCGGGATGGGGCACGAGCTGAGCGATCCGACGCTCAAAGCAACCATTGAGTTCGTCATTGACGGCGTCACAGGCGAGATCGACTCAACGACAATCGTCAGCACCAGCGGCGTGCTGGACTACGACGCGGAGGCCATCCGCGTTGTACAGGCCATCGCGCCGACCAAACCGCCGCCGCGCGCCGTGCACAGCCCGGACGGCAAGGTCTACGTCCACTGGAACTTCTGGCGCGACACCCGCCAATGCGGAACGTTTGGCGTCTCGATCTACAAACTCAACGACGACGGTCGGCTCGATCAATACGAAGTCACCCACCCGGTGGATGACCTTGGGCATGCACACTGACGACGCAGCCCGCGGTGCGACGCGCCTCACACCGCCCGCGGGCGAACGCCAGAATGTCCCGCCAGGTAAAATTCGCAAAGGCTCTGCCGCGTTACCCTGCTTCCGCTGGTAGCCGCGCGCCCGGCTTGGTAGAAAGCGGCTCGCGGTGCGAGGAGGTTGCGATGTCTGACACGTGGGGCTCGTCGGTCGACGACGCCAAGACGATCCCGGAGCTCTTTGTCGCGCGGTGCAGCGAGACGCCGCGGGACCTCGCCTATAAGTTTCATGTGGGCGGTGGCTGGCGCGAGGTGACGTGGACCGAGTTTCGCGACCGCGTGGACGGCGTCGCCGCGGGGCTGTTGTCTTTGGGGTTCACGGCGGGTTCAAAGGTCGCCATCATCGGCGACACACGCCCGGAATGGGGCATCTGCGATCTCGCGGCAGTGAGCGTTGGTGCCGTCACCGTCGGCCTCTACCAGACAAGCACCGCCGAGCAATGGGCTCACATCCTGACCGATTGCGATGCAGACATCGTGTTTGTGGATACGCCGGAACGGTTTGAGCGCCTACGCCTTGTGCGCGACCAGATTCCTGCGCGTCACATCATCGCGTGGGACGCGCCTGGCGACCTGGATGAGGCAGCAGGCGAGCTGAGTTTGTATGGGCTCACGCGTGCGGGGAAATCGGTGGAGGACGCCGCCGCGGAGATGGACCGGCGCAGGCGCGCGGTGCTCCCCGAGGCGCCCGCCATCTTCGTCTACACCAGCGGCACAACGGGTCCTCCCAAGGGTGCGATCATCGGCCACTCCAACGTCATCGCGATGTTGCTCAACGGCACGACGAGGGATGTGGAGCCAGGGGACATCACCCTGAGCTATCTGCCCATGTGCCACGTGGCTGAGAAGGTGGTGAGTTTCTACGGGCGAATGGTCACGAACATCGCCACTGCCTACGCTCGGTCACTTCAATTCGACATGTTCCTTGAGGATCTCGCGGCGATCCGTCCGACGATTTTCGGGAGCGTGCCGCGGATCTTCGAGAAGATCTACGCCAAGGCGCACGCGCGGGCCGAGGCCGCCGGCGGCGCCAGACATCGCATCTTCAGGTGGGCGTGTCGCACCGGTGTCGCCGTCTCCCGGTGTCGCCAGACCGGCCGGGCGCCCGGGCCCGCGTTGGCGCTGCAGCACCGGATCGCCGACCGTCTGGTTTTCTCGCGGATCCGCGCGATTTTTGGCGGTCGCGTGCGCTACTTCATCTCGGGCGCCGCGCCCATCAGCGTGGAGATCCTCGAGTTCTTCCACGGCGCCGGCATGCCCATCTACGAAGTCTACGGGATGACCGAGGCGACGGCCGTGTCCACCGCCAACACTGAGGATGCCTACCGGTTTGGCACCGTCGGCAAGCCCATCGAAGGTGTCGAGCTCACGCTCGCCGACGACGGCGAGATTCTGGTGCGAGGGCGCACCGTCTTTCTTGGGTATCACAACCTCCCGGATGTCACGGCCGAGGCAATCGACGGTGAAGGCTGGCTCCACACCGGGGACATCGGCGAGATCGACGCCGACGGGTTTGTGAAGATCGTCGACCGAAAGAAGAACATCATCATCACGGCCGGCGGAAAGAACGTGACGCCGAGCAACATCGAAAACTACATCAAAGACGATCCCTACGTGTCGAACTGTGTCGTCATCGGTGACCGTCGTCCGTACCTGACAGCGTTGATCACGCTCGATGAGGACGAGGTCGCGGGTCTCTGCGACAAACTCGGACTGGCGGTCAGAACCATTGAACGCCTGGCCCGGGAACCTCGGGTCCAGCAGCATGTCCAGGCTGCCGTGGACCGGGCGAACGCTCAGCTCGGCAAGGTCGAGCAGGTCAACGGCTTCACCATTCTCCCCGCTGAACTCACAATCGATGCGGGGGAAATCACCCCAACACTGAAAGTCCGCCGCAAGAATGTGGAGACCCTCCACGCGGCACTCATTGAGGAGATGTATGTCTCGTCCTCACGGAAGTGACGGAGTCCGCGCAGGCAGCGCGGCCGAATCCATCTACATCCAGGTGCTCCGGATGCTGCCGCGAAAGGCGCTGAGCCAGGCCGTTGGCCGGCTGGCAGACACGCGGATTCCGCCACCGCTGCGCGAGACGGTCTACACGACCTTCGCGGCGCAGTTCGGCGTGAACGTGGACGAGGCCGAGCTGCCCATGAGCAGCTACACCTCGGTGAACGCGTTTTTCACCCGGCGGCTACGGCCAGGGGTGCGGCCCATCAACTCGGACGCCGGTTGCGTGGTCTCACCCGTGGACGCGCGCCTTAGCCAGTTTGGGGTCATCAGTGGCGGCGAGATGGTCCAGGCCAAGGGGCGCACTTTCCAGGTGGGGGATTTGCTCCAGGACCCAGACGATGCCGACCGGTTCCGCGGGGGCCACTACGCGACGCTGTACTTGAGCCCCAAGGACTACCACCGGATCCACTTCCCGGCGCCGGGGTCGATACAGGGATACCGCTACCACCCAGGCCACCTCTGGCCAGTCAACGCGGCGTCCGTCAATCACGTGGATCAGTTGTTCTGCGTCAACGAGCGCGTGACCGTCTTCATGGACGCATTTGACGAGGTGCCGATGGCGGTAATCCTCGTCGGCGCGACCTGCGTGGGCAGAATGTCGCTGAGCTTCGACCGCCTGCTGACGAACGTTCCGGGCTGCAGGGCGGAGCGGGTACGGTACGAGGGTGGCAAACAGGTCGACCGCGGCGCCGAACTGGGCATGTTCCACCTGGGCTCAACCGTCGTGATGTTGATTGGCCGCGACAGCGGATTCTCGTTCGACGACGGACTCGTCAAAGGCGAGATGATGCAGCTCGGGCAGAAGCTGGGGTGGGTCAGCGCTTCTCGGCCAACAGGATGATGTTGGGGCTGGCCTGTCCGAGGTAGAAGCCCCGGGTCTGAATCTGGCCACTCACATCGAGCACATTGAACCCTCCAAGGCGCAGTAGATTCTGCAGCTCATGGAGGGAGTAGAGCCGGATGTAGATGTTCTGCTCCCACGGCGGCCGGCCATCGTCGTAGATGAACGAGCGTTTCGTGTGGAGGACGCTGGTGTTGTAGTTGAAGGCGATCTCTTCCAGGAAGAGACAATCCGCGCCCTCCCACCACTTGCGGCGCGGCATCAGCCCGACGATGAAGTCGCGGTTGACGATCTCCAGCAGGAATCTACCACCCGGCTTGAGGGCCCGGTGGACGCCGCGCAGCACCTCGAAGTTCGTCTTGTCGTCGAAGTAGCCAAAGCTGGTGTGCCAGCAGTAGGTCGCGTCGAAGACCTCCTGAAAGTTCAGCTCGCGAATGTCTCCGTGGATGAACTTGATGGACAGCTTTCGCCGCTGTGCCTCGCCGAGCGCCTTCTGGAGCAGCGGTAGGCTCAGGTCCAGGCCGACCATGTCGTAGCCACGCTTGGCAAGGTCCAGCGTGTGTCGTCCGAATCCACAGCACAGGTCGAGGATGCGCCCGCCGTCGCCGACACCGAGGCTGTCCACCACAAACTGCGCCTCGCGCAGCGTTTGCTTGTGGAACCCCATTGGCAGGGTGCGGAAGTACTCCTCCGTAAAGATCTGCTGGTACCAGGCGGGCTCGAGGGGCCGCTCCAGGGTCTTCTTGGGCGTGTCCTCCTCGATGAGCTCCTGAACCAGCCCGGTGAGGTCCTCCCCGTCTTCCTGGCGCGCAATCTTGGGTGCCTGGTGGCGCGGCCGTGCCGGCTTGTCGGGCCCAGGTTCCGCGCGCGCCACAGACGCGGGTGGCTTGGGCGGTGGCGGTTTCGCCTTTCCCTTGACCGGCGGCGCGAGCTTGGGAGGTTTGGGCGGATTTGCTTTGGTCGCTTTGTCTGCGGCGCGCCCGGCTGCGTCCTTGGGCGGCGGCGGGGCGCCCGTGGTGGCAGCGGCTGCGGTTGCCGCGGCGCCGTTGGCGCTCGCTGCATCGGCCTGGGCCGTCACGGCGGCGATCGCTTCCGCCGGAGCCTGCAGGACGGGCTTGCCGGCGCCGTTGGAGCCGGGCAAATCGGTCCGCCACTTCAGGTCCACCGTGGGCGGCTGTCGGACGACGATATGGGGGAGGAGTTCAGCGCCGCCAACAGGAGGCCCGGAGTCCGACTTGACGGTGGGGAGCTTGCGCCGCTTGCGCAGAATGCCGCTGAGAGGGACCTGTGGGTCCTCCTCCTCCTCCGTTGCGCCTGCACCGGGCGCAGCGGCCTTGGTCGCCAAGGGTCGGATCGCGCCAGGCAGCCGGAAGACCGGCATCTCCAAGGTCGTCAGAAGGTCGTACTCCTCCTCTTCTTTGTTTGACTCGGGCACGTGCGTTGACTCGTCGCCGATGTTCAGGGTCTTGAGGTCATCGAAGCTCTCCTCTTCGGATGGGTCGAGCACGTCGTCGACGAACAGCTCGACCTCCGAGCCGGCGCTCGAGGACTCGGTCGGACGCGAATCCGACGGGGTCTGGTCAGTGGGGTTCGACAAGGTTCTGGGAGACCCTCGTGATCATGACTCGGAGAAGGAACCAGTCGGCAGCAGTGTACCAGCGGCCCCCGAGACTCGCAATGTGCTTTCAGGCGCCAAGTTCAGCCTTCATCCTGGCGATGGTGGCTGCATAGTCCTGGCTTCCGAAGATGGCGGAGCCTGCCACGAACGCCTGCGCGCCGGCGGCCGCCACCTGGGCGATGTTGTTGACCTTGACCCCTCCGTCCACCTCGATAGCGATTGGCCGGTCGCCGATCCGTCGCCGAAGCGCACGGATCTTGTCGAGCATGCCGGGGATGAAGCTCTGACCGCCAAATCCTGGATTCACGGTCATGATCAGAACCATGTCGATGTCGTCGAGGACGTGGTCCAGCGCGTGTAGCGAGGTCGCCGGGTTGAGACTCACGCCGGCCTTGGCGCCAGCGGCGCGGATGGCCTGGACGGTCCGGTGCAAATGCGTCGACGCCTCCGCATGAACCGTGAGGATGTCCGCACCCGCGCCGACGAACTCGTCCACAAAGCGTATGGGCTCGTCGATCATCAGGTGCACGTCCAACACAGCGGTCGTGTGCGCCCGAAGCGCGGCGACAACCGGAATGCCGATGGTGATATTGGGCACGAAATGGCCGTCCATCACGTCTACGTGCAGCCAGTCGGCCCCCCCGGCGAGTACGGCGTCGCACTCGTCGGCGAGCCGCACAAAATCTGCCGACAAGATGCTCGGGGCGATGATCGGAACTGACGGGGGCAGGGTGATGGTTTGGGCCATCGGTCTCACCGTTCGGGTTGGGAGCGCAGGCGGGTCATGAAGAACCCGTCGCAGTCGTGCTCGTGGGGAAGGGTCACAAATCCATGGGAGTCACGGCGCAGGCGATCCCAGGGTACGCGGGGATCGCCGGATTCCAGGTCCAGACGCAGGTTCGGCGCCCGGTTGAGCAGCGCTTCGATCTGGCGCGGCCCCTCCTCGGGCGTCGTCGTGCAGACGGCGTAGACAAGGCGTCCGCCCGGCGCCAGGAGGGGGAGGGCGGCGTCGAGCAGCTCCGCCTGCAGCGCCGCTTGCGTGGCGGGGTCGCTGTCGCGGCGTGTCCAGCGCCCTTCGGGGTGCCGGCGCAGCACGCCGAGCCCGGAGCAAGGGGCGTCGATGAGCACGACGTCAAACGTTCGCTCGGCCAGCGCACCCTTTGACAGCTGTCGCAGGTCGCCGTGCAGCGGCTGGATCCGATCGTGGGCTGGGATGCGTTCCAGGCGCTCCTGGACCGGGTCGGCGGCGACCACCTCGCCGGTATCCCCCATCGCGTCCGCCAGGTGAAGGGACTTGCCGCCCTGGCCCGCGCACGCATCGAGAACCCGCTCGCCAGGGGCGGCCCCTGCCAGGTGAGAGACGAGCTGCGCGGCTTCATCCTGCACCGCGACGAGGCCGCCGGCGATGGCCTCCTCCACCTGTCGCGACCATTTCTCGGGCCGGATGGCGTCTGGCGCCAGCAGACCCGCACTTCCCAGGTCTCTTCCCTCCGGACCGCGCGCGCGAAGGCAGACGGGCGGGGCGAGACTGATCGCCTCGGCGAGCGAGAACGCGCCCTCGACGCCAAATTGGCTGGCCCAACGCTGGGCGAGCCAGTCGGGGAGCGACCACCTGCGCGCGAGCGTGTGGGGGTTGTCGCCGGCGCGGAATGCGCCTCCGATCTCTGGCCAGGTCTCCCGCCCTCGCAGGGTAGAGCGAAGGACGCCGTTGACGAAGCCCGCGGCGCGCCCACGCACCTTGCGCGCATGGCGGACGGCCTGGTCCACCGCCGCGTGGTCCGGAACCCTGTCGAGCCAGCCGAGTTGGTACACGGCCACCCGCAGGATGCACGCGACCTGCGGCTCCACCCGCGTCAGCTTCCCTTTGACGTTCGCCTCGAGCACGGCGTCGATGGTGCGCAGCCAGGTCAGCGTGCCGTAGACCAGCTGGGTGCACAGCCCCCGATCGGGTCCCGCCAGCGGCGTGGAACGCAGCGCGGCGTCCAGCGCGACGTTGGACCACGCGTTGTCCTCCACAACTTGTTGGACGACGCGGGCCGCGACGCGGCGCGGGTTCGGATTCATTGGGGTCTCGCCTGGTGGAGGGAGGCTCCCTCCAGCGAGAACCCCCGAAGGAACTCAGCGGTGGACATCGCGCGTTTGCCGGGCGCTTGAAGTTCGATGATCTCGACGCTGCCGTCGCCGGCACCGACGAAGAGCCGTCCGTTCTCGACGGCGCAGACGCCAACCTCGAGCGCGCGGGTTGCGGGCTGCGCGCGGTGCAGCTTGAGCCTGGCGCCATCCAGCTTCGGAACCGCTGGGCAGTGGACGGTCGTCCACGCACCCGGCCATGGGTTGAAGCCGTGAATCCGCCCGACGATGGAGGCCGCGGGCCCGCTCCAGTCGACGTCGCCGTCGGATTTGGCCATCATCGGGGCGTATGTGTGCGCCGGGTGGTCCTGCTGTGCCGGCTGAAGTCCGTCCCCGTGGATGGCGTCCAGCGCCCGACGCAGTGCCCCTGCACCCAGGATCGAGAGCCTGTCGTGCAGCTCGCCTGCCGTCTCTCCGATCTCGATGGTAACGGACTCGATGGCGTAGACTGGCCCCGTGTCGAGGCCTGCATCCATCTGCATGATGGAGACCCCCGTGACCGCGTGGCCGCGAACGATCGACCAGTTGATCGGCGCGGCGCCGCGCAGACGCGGGAGCACGCTGGCGTGCACGTTGATGCAGCCGTGCGTGGGGACGTCCAGCACAGCCTGCGGGAGGATCTTTCCGTAGGCGACGACGATCGCTCGATCCGGGCGCTGCGCGCCGAACCACTCGAGGAACTCGGGTTTGCGGACCGATCGGGGCTGGTGGACTTCAATCCCCGCGGCGAGCGCGGCCACCTTGACCGGTGGCATGCGCGGCGCCTTGCCGCGGCCCGCCGGTTTGTCCGGGTTGGTGACGACCGCCACGACTTCGTCCGGGCCGTCGAGCAATGCCTCCAGGCACGGGACCGCAAAGTCTGGTGTGCCCATGAAGACGATCCGGTCGCGCGTCATTGCGCCTCTGGGGCGTCAGCGTCGGAGTCCGGCGTGAGATCAGCGCCGGCGGCGCGCTTCTTGGCCCGCTCCTCCATCCGAGTGAGGTGGATCGGCAGGGATCGCTTATAGGCCTTGTGGGCCATCCGGGCCTTGAGGCGAGACAGATGATCGAGGAAGAGCACACCGTCCAGGTGGTCGATCTCGTGCTGGAGGCAAACCGCCAGCAGCTCCTCCGCTTCAAGATCAAAGCTGTCCCCGTTGCGATCGAGCGCGCGCACGGTGACCCGACGGCTTCGCTTCACGTTGGAGAACACACCCGGAATGGACAAGCAGCCCTCCTCCCAGATGAGGCTGCCCTCTCGGTGGACGATCTCTGGGTTGATGAAGACGCGCAGCTGGCTCGGGGCCTCGGGCTCCGAACAGTCGATGACTGTGATGCGTACATCGGCGCCGACCTGCGGAGCGGCCAGCCCGACGCCCGGGGCGTCGTACATGGTCTCGACCATGTCATCGACGAGCGCTCGGATGTCGTCGTTCACGGCCTGGACGGGCGTGCACTTCACGCGGAGGCGATCATCGGGATAGAGGACGATGTCGAGGACTGCCAAGGATTCCCTCCGGGGCGAATCGAGCCGTATCAGTCGGCCAAGATGGCCCGGAGATACCCTTCGCGCAAGCTCGTGTCACTCAGGACCGCAAATGCGTCGTCGAGGGTGTCGCATATCTCGGCAAGCTCCACGTGGAGACGGTCGGAGACAGGGCGGGCGATATGGGCCGGATCAAAGCGCTGACGAAGGCGCTCATAGCTGTGTTCGATGGCGCGTGGGTCGGACCCCTTTCTGACCTCGAGCACCGTAAAATAGTCCTCGTGTCGGGTCTGCCTGAGCTTTCGAATGATCACGTCGGGCGTCGGCGCGGGCGCCTGCATGGGGTTTCGGGCCGGATCAAACCTGGGCGTGGGCAGGGCGGGGGCGTGCGTGGGTGCCGCCATGACCTGGACCTGCGGGGCGCCGTCGAAAGCCTGTCGCGGCGGCCTCGGTGCGGACGGCGCTGGGCCACCGGTGGCAACCAATGAGTCTCCGTGGTCACTCCAGGTCATCTCGGCGGCGGGAGGCTCTGTCTGGGGCAGCACCGGGCGACCGATGGACTGGGTCTGCGTGGGCTCAGGCGGGGAGCTCGCCTCGAATTCGCCCGTGGCTGTCGGGGCCTTGAGAATCTCCGTCGCCAAAGCATCGGCGATGGCCGCGGCCGTCTCGGATGCGGCCAGAGCGGCCCGATCGCCGACCTCGAGCTCGATCCCCAACAGTTCTGCTGCCGCGGCGACGATGTGAGTCGCCGGCGTGCCGGGCGTGAAGAAGCGGTCCGCGCCTGTCTCCAGCGCGCCCTCACGCGTGATCATGGGGTGGCCGTTGGCCT
>CALBXO010000057.1 GCA_937890335.1 uncultured Pseudomonadota bacterium
CTACGAGCAGGACTACCTGAACATCACCTATCGAGACGGCACGACCATCTCCCTGGACGACCAGCCGCTCGAGCCGCTGGTCGAGCGATCCATCGAAGGCACGCCGTGGGTGGTGGCGACCGTGTTGGTCGACGATGGTCCCCACACACTCCATGGCGACCAGCCGTTTGGTCTCGAGGCGTACGGGTACGACTGTCACGTGTCGTACGCCTACCCCGGCGGATTGAACCTGGAACGCGAAGACTGATCGCGGTCAGCCGAAGAGCCCGGCCATGATGGCATCGGCGTCGAGGAAACCGACCTTCTGAAGCAGGACCAGCAGGACGAGCGCCGGCGCCAGGATTCGGACTGTCCACAGCCACGCGGTCGCCAGGGTCTTGTTGGTGCCCTCCAATTGGGCGTCGCGCACCTTGGCCGGCATCACCCAGCCCACATAGAGGGCGATGAGCAGGCCGCCGAGTGGCAGCATCCAATTGCTGGCCAGGTAGTCCATCGTGTCGAAGAAGTTCTTGCCAAATCCCGGCGCCCACGAGGCCAGTGCGAAGTCCGGGTCCGCGGCGAAGGCCGATGGAATGGCAAACAGGAAGATGGCCCCGCCGAGTCCCCACCCCGCCTTCTTGCGGCTCCAGCCCCGCTGATCGATGAAGTAGGAGGCCACGACCTCGAGCAGCGAGATCGCGCTGGTGAGGGCGGCGAGTACGAGCAATCCGAAGAACAGGATGCTCAGGAGCGGGCCGCCGGCGCCCATCTCCGCGAACGCGAGCGGGATGCTCATGAACACAAGGCCTGGACCGGCTGCCGGGTCCTGCCCGAAAGCGAAGACGATTGGGAACATGGCCATGCATGCCAACAGGGCGACGCCGGTGTCGACGACGGCGATGAGGGCTCCCTGCGCCATCAGATTGTCTTTGCCCTGCTGGTACGAGCCGTACGTGATCATCGCGCCCATACCCAATGACAGCGTGAAGAACGCGTGGCCGAGGGCCTCCAGGACGCCGCTGGGCTTGAGCTTGCTGGGATCGGGTTTGAAGACGAACGTCATGGCCTCTCCAAAGCCCCCGCTGAACATGCCGACGATGACCATGAGCACGAGGATCGCGATCAGGGTCGGCATGAGGATCATACACGCGCGCTCGATCCCTCCGGACACGCCAGTAACGACGACGAGTATGGTGATCAGCATGAACATCGCGGCCCAGAACAGCCCGGTCCAGCCGTCCACATACAGCCCCCCGAAGACCTTCTGGAACCCGGCGAAGATCTCCTGCCTGCGGACCACATCTGTCGCTTCCGTGATGACCTCAGAGTCGGACAACGCGCGGTAGTGGGCGGACGCCTCGCCGCCGGCTGTCGCGCCGGCGTCCTGCAGCTCCTTGTCCAGCGCCGCCACCTTGGCCATGGTCGCCTCGAGCCCCGGTTCGGTGTAGAGCCGCGCCCTGGCCGCCTCGGCGTCATTGCCGGCCTTGGCCACCGCCGCGTTGACGGTCTCATAGGTTTTCCACTTGCCCTGGGTCGCACGGTTGCGGATGGCGGCGGTCTGGTCTCTGGACAACTTCGTGGCGCGCTTCCCGGTGAGCATGGCGCGCATTCCATCCACGGGCGTCGTAGCGCGGTAGTCGGTGGCTTTCTGGGTGGCCTCCGCCGCGATCGGAGCGGAGTAGTTGGCCGCCGATTTGAGCGTGTAGTCCATGGCCCATCCGGCGACCACGATGTAGTAGCTCAGGATGATGAAGCCGCAGATGACCCCCATCCAGCCCACGAACGACCACCCCGTCCGCTTGCCCTGGATCGCCTCAAACGCGCCCACGGGCTGACGCCGCGCCGCGCGCCCAATCATGATCTCGCCGACCATGATGGGGACACCGACCAATGCGATGCAGACGAGGTAGATGATGACGAAGAGTCCGCCGCCGTTCTCGCCCGTGATGTAGGGGAACTTCCAGATGTTCCCGAGCCCCACCGCGGATCCGGCCGCGGCCATGATGAAGCCCATGCGGCTGCCCCAGGCCCCGCGCCCTTGCGTCCCGTTCGACACGTCTGCCTCCTTTGGAATCCGGTTCTACCGGTCACGAATGGGCAACGCGTATCGTACTGCGGGCCTCGTTGGCAAGGGCTTGGGAACCTGCGCGAACGGACGGGCGGACGAACGGGCGCTCCCCCGTCGTTGCAGGGGCATCGAGCGCCGCCGTTGGCGCCGACCGCGGTATCCAGCCGCCGGCACCTCTGGTACAGTCCCCGACCGTGAGCAACGACACCGACGAGCCATTCTACCCCGTCGAATCCGTCTTCCCCGAGGGGATGGCGGCCTCGGGGGAGTACGACCCGGACAACGACCAGATCGACCCGGCGCTCATCGAGCGGTTTCAGCGGCTCGCCACGCCGATGGTGCGGTACTTTCGGACGGACGTGCACGGCATCGAGAACCTGCCGTGGGACGGGGGCTGCATGTGCATCGGCAACCACGCGCTGTGGGGCATCGACTCCGCCGTGCTGTTTGCGGCGCTCCACAAGCGCACCGGTCGCATGCTTCGCGGGCTCGGCGAGCACATCCTGTTCAAGGTGCCGATGCTGGGTCAGTTCTTCGTCCGGTTTGGGGCGGTGGACGGCAACCGGGACAACGCAGTTCGGCTGATGCGCGCCGGCGAGTGGGCGATTTGCTACCCGGGTGGGGCGCGCGACTCCTTCAAGCGACCCGAGGAGCGCTACCGCCTCAAATGGCACAACCGGGTGGGCTATCTGCGGTGCGCGCTGGCCGCGGAGGTTCCCCTGGTTCCCATCGCCGGCATCGGCATTGACGACGCGTATGTGACCTTCGGGAACGAGCGGAAGATCGGACGCCGCCTGTTTGGACGGCCGAGCTACGACATCCCGATCTTCATGGGAATCGGCCTGCTGCCCCTGCCCGTGAAGTTCACCTATATCATCGGGGAGCCCATCGACCTGGCCGCGCGATTCGGGTTGGGCCCGGCCGACGCAGAGGCGCCGCTGGACGATCTCCTGCCGGCGCACGCCGAGATCTGGACCCATACACAGGATATGATCGATCGCGGCCTTCGCCAGCGACGGGGTCGGTTCTTCTGATGCTCACGTGGGTGGACGTCGACGTCTCGGCGCTTCAGGACAATCTGCGGGCGCTGTCCGCGGGGCTGCCCGACGGGGCTCTGGTGGCACCAGCGGTCAAGGGCAATGCCTACGGGCACGGCCTGGTCGTTGCCGCACGGGCCTTTGCTGCGGCCGGGGCGGACAAGCTGTGCATCAACGCCTTGTATGAGGCGCGGACGCTGCGCGACGCGGGGGTGCAGCTGCCGTTGTACCTGGTGGGCCACGTGGCCACGGAGGACCTGGCGCAGGCCCTTGAACTCGGTTGTGAGCTGGTCGTGTTCAACGGCGAGACTCTGGACGCCATCGAGGCGCTCGCGCCTGACGTGCCCGCGCAGCTTCACGTCAAAGTCGAGACGGGAAACAACCGGCAAGGTCTTGGGCCCGACGCGGCCCGGCTTTTGGCCGAGCGCATTGTCGGGTCGCCCCGCGCGGTGCTGGCCGGCGTCGCATCGCACTACGCCAACGTCGAGGACACAACGGACCACGGCTACGCGAAGGATCAGCTGCGCCGGTTCCTGGCGTTCTGCGACGATCTCGGCCAACGCGGTATCGATGCGGGGTTGCGCCACATGTCCAACTCGGCGGCTTCCATCCTCTGGCCCGAGCACTGCCTGGACATGGTCCGCATTGGAATCTCAGCCTACGGAATGTGGCCGAGCCGCGAGACATTGGTGGCCGCGCTGCTGGGCGGTCGCAAGGACCTGGAGCTGAGGCCGGCGCTGACCTGGAAGTGCCGGGTGGTCCAGGTCAAAGAGGTGCCGGCAGGGGAGTTCATCGGGTACGGATGCTCGTACCGGACCACGCACCGGACGCGGTTGGCGATTCTCCCGGTGGGGTATTACGACGGCTACGACCGCGGCCTCAGCAACGTGGCGCACGTCCTCATTGACGGACACCGTGCGCCGGTTCGGGGGCGCGTCTGCATGAACATCACGATGGTGGACGTGACCGATGTGCCGAGCGCGAGGTTGGACTCGCATGTTACGCTGCTCGGCGCCGACGGCGACGAGGCGATCACGGCAGAACAATTTGCCAGCTGGGCCGGCTCCATCAACTACGAGATCGTGGCGCGCATCAACGACCGCATTCCGCGGGTGGCACGCCAAGGTTAGCCTCGCGATCGGATCAGGACGCGTCCACTGGGAACGCGGCGATCATGTCGATCTCAACCATCGCGTTCTTGGGCAGCCGCGAGACCTCGATGGTCGCGCGCGCCGGCGGGTTGTCTGGGAAGTACTTCCCGTAGACCTCGTTGACGAGGCTGAAGTCGTTCATGTTCGACAGGTAGATCGTGGACTTCACCACGTTGTCGAAACCCAGGTTTGACGCCTCCAGAACCGCCTTCAGGTTCTTCATGACGCGCTCGGTCTGATCGGACACGGACCCGTGCACGATGGTCCCGGTGTGCGGGTCCAGCGGGATCTGGCCGCTCAGAAACAGCAGGTTGGCAAACCCCACGGCCTGGCTGTACGGGCCGATGGCGGACGGGGCGTTGTCGGTGCTGACGATGTATTTGTCCACGGCGTCCTCCGTTGTGCGCGGCGGTGCATCGGGGCGATGCGCGCGCGCTGCGCAAACTATCCGGGGTGTGCTGCGACGTCCAGCGCTGGCCGTGCTTGGCCCCCCCGCGCCGAGGCGAGCAGCTGTTCGGCCTGGGCCGGGTCCCGGATCTGAATCACGGGTAGCTCGGGGTGGCGGGCGAATTGCGCCGGGTACTCGCGACGTCGGCGGTGGTAGGTGGTCAGCGCCCACCAGACGATGCTGTCCGAGCTGAAGGCTTTGCGAAGACTCTCCCGGTTTCCGTTCCAAAGCTCTTCCTGCCGAAGGACCCGGTGCGCGGTGCGCGAGACGACGCGGGTCATGACGAGCGGGAACGAATAGTCGAGCCAGATGACCGTAGGCCGCTGGGCCCAAAGAATGGGCCGACCGCGCGCGTAGTTGCCATCGGCGACCCAGCCCGCCTCGCCGGTGGCGTCGCGGACGCGCTCGAGGAACACCTGGTCGCTGGCTTCGCGCCAACCGGGCTCCCAGTTCAGCGCGTCGAGCTCGACGTGGCGGTAGTTCAGGGCCTGGGCCAATTGGCGGGCCAGGGTGGTTTTGCCGGATCCACAAGTGCCGACAACATGGATACGGGCGGGGAATGGGGCGTCGATCATAGCGGTTCCTCCTGGCAGATGGAGCCAATGGGCATCCTGGGAGGCATTGGCAACTGCAGCGGGCTTGGGAGCCCTGGCTCTGGTATGCTGACGGGCAATGATCGTTCCTGAGCTGAACACAGACCATCTCGCGCGCTTGCCGGTCTTCCCACTGCCGGGCGGCATCTTTCTGCCCGACACGGCCATGCCGCTTCACATCTTTGAGCCCCGCTACCGGGCGCTGGCTCGTCACTGCACGCTGAACAAGTGGCCTCTGGCCGTGACCAGCATCCTGCCGGGGCACGAGGAACAGCAGCCCGGCGCACCGCCATTTGAGGCCATCGCGGGGGCCGGAGACATCCTGTTCAACAAGGAGCTTCCCGACGGCCGATTTCTGATCGTCCTCCGTGGCCTGTGCCGGGTACGGCTCTTCGAGTTGGATACGGACACCGCCTGGCGCGAGGCGCGTGCCGCCGTGCTTCCGGACACCTGGCCGGACGATCATCGGGGCCTGGACGGCGCGACGGAGACCATGATCAGCCTGATCCGGGCTGCGGGCGCACGACACCCGGGCCTGGCGTCCCTGGCCGCCGAGATTGACGCGTCCAACGCGCCGCCGGACATACTCACCCACGCGGTCGCGACCCGGATCACGGAAGGTCCGGATCGCCAAAGGGTGCTCGAGACGTGCGATGTGGGCGCCCGGGTCGATCTGATGAACGATTTTCTCGCCGGACTTCTCGCGGGTATGACGGGACCCAGTACGCTTCACTGACGGTGCCCGGATTTTATTTCGGAACAAATGCTCACCTGCCGTTGTCTGGGAACAGCGGCGGCGGAGGGCGAGATGCAAGACACACCTGCGGGCAAGCAAGCAGTGAGAACTGTGTTCGCCGCGGTGTTTTTTGTTCTAGGGGTCCTTGGGCCTGCGCTCCAGGCGCCGGAGACGGCGCGCCTCCCCGAGCAGGCGCTCGCCTACCGCGCGGCACAAGGCAAAGCGATCCACCTGCGACCGCTGGGTGGCCTGACGGAATCACAGATCGACTTTGTGTCGCGAACGCTTCAAGCGCGCACCGGCGTGCCGGTGGTGCTCCTGCCACCGGCCTCGCTGCCCGTCCACACCTGGGATTTTACCCGCGGCCAATACGACGGTGACCGCGTACTGGATTGGATGTTCGTGACGCGTCCCGAGGGCGCATGGCGGTACCTGGCGGTGACCGCAGACGATGTCTATGCGCCCGACGTGGACATGGTCTACGGGTACGCGAACACCAGAGATCGCGTCGCGGTGGTCAGTCTTCATCGTTTCCTGGACGATCTGGAGGCGAAGAATCCGGATCGTCGCGCGGTGGCGCGCGACCGCGTGGTGCGGGCTGCATTTCACGAGTTTGGTCACACACTGGGTCTGCGCCACTGCGACACGGAGGGCTGCCTGATGGGCGCCATCATGGAGGCGCACCAGATTGGCCCCCACACCGCGCCTTGTGCGCGGTGTGTCTACGCGATCCAGGCGGCGCTCGATCGCCCGAGGGACCCGGTGGAGGAGCACGTGGCGCTCGGCGACGGGTACCACCAGCGTGGCCACTTTCCCGAGGCGCTCGATCACTACCGCGCCGCACGGTTCAGCGCCCGCTCGCTGCAGCCGGCGCAGACCGCCGCGCTCCTCAACCGTCATGGAGCGGCGCTGCTGTCCATGGAGCGCCTCGCCGTCGGAGAGCTGTTCATCCGGCGCGCCCTGGATCTCCAGCCCGAGTTCGCGCCCGCATTGTTCAACCTGGCGGTCGTCCAGGTGGCGGCAGGTGATCACGATCTGGCCTCCGACACTTTGGACCGGTGGCGTCACACCGTCCCGGATCCGAAGATGCGCCACGCGCGCGCGGCGCGTTTCTACCTGGAGCTGACGGAGGATCTGGGCAGCGCAGTCAGTGAGCTGCGCGGCTACAAGGCTGCGGGGGGCACGGATCCGCGCTTGCTGCTGGAGCTCGAGCGACTGGATGGGCCGGGCTTCGTCGTTTTTGAAGAGCCCCTCGTCATCGAACACTGAAGACGGGCGCCTCCGATGCCGATAGGTAGGCAGGAGAAGAGCGCCATGCATACGCCAAAAACAAGATTCCTTCTCGGGGCAGTCGCGGTCGCCGCGATGCTGTTGCCGGTGCCGGCCGTCGCCGCCGACGCCGAGCTGACCGAACACTTGGACTACCTGAGCCGCAACGGCCGGTGGGAGCAGGTGCTGGACGTGGTCCAGCGAGCCGGCCCGTCGGACCCGGATCTGGCCCCGTTCAAGGC
>CALBXO010000058.1 GCA_937890335.1 uncultured Pseudomonadota bacterium
ACTCGTTGACGCATGCCCCTGATTGACCACCGACATTGCTGCGCCCACGCGCGGTCCACCGCGACCGACGGATTCCACTCCCCGGGCGCCACGCGACACTATCCGCCGGACCTCGAGCTCGAGCCTGTGCACATCGACATCGACCTGCACGTCGACGTCGAGCAGTGCGCCGCCACCGGCACCGTCACGACCACAGTCACCGCCGCCAGAGCGACGGACGCGGCGCTCGTGCTTGATGCCGTGGACTTTGAGGACGTCGCCGTCGCAGACGCCGACGGCGGCGAGCTGGCCCACACGTACCGCGGTGACAAACTCACGATCCGGTGGAAGGCGCCGTTCGCCGCCGGGGAAACCCGACGCGTGGCGGTGCGGTATGCGGTGCGCCACCCGCGCAGCGGCTTGTTCTTCAGCAAGCCCACCGAAGCCCAGCCGGAGCTGACCTGGTACGCCGCGACCGACCATGAGACCGAGCGGGCGCGGCATTGGCTCCCCTGCATCGACCTCCCCAACGTCCGCGCGACCCTCAGCTTCCACCTGCGCGCCCAGAGCCGCTTCACAATCCTGGCCGGCGGCCTCCTGGTGGGCACGGACGAGCACCACGACGGAACCAAGACCGCCCATTGGCAGCTCGACGCCCGGTGCCCGAGCTACCTGACCTGCTTTGCCATCGGTGACTTTACGGAGGCCAAAGACGGCGAGTTTGAGGGCATCGAGCTGGCCTACTACGCGGCGAGCCATCACCCTGCCGACCGCCTCCTGCGATCCTTCGGGCGCACCCGCGACATGTTGGCGTGGATGACCGACCGGCTCGGCGTCCCCTTCCCTTTTCCGAAGTACTTCCAGTTCGCTTTGCCGGCATTTGGCGGCGCCATGGAGAACATCAGCCTCGTCAGTTGGGACGATATGTTCGTGCTGGACGAGACGCTGGCCCGCGAGTGGACGTGGCTCGTAGACCAGATCAACGTCCACGAGATGGCGCACAGCTACTTCGGCGATCTCGTCGTGTGTCGCGACTTCGCGCACGCCTGGCTCAAGGAGTCATGGGCGACGTACATGGAGACGTGCTGGCTCGAGCACACGCGGGGCGCCGATGAGCAGCGCTACGACCTGTACGCCAACGCCCAGGCCTACTTCGAAGAGGCGGACGGCTCCTACAAGCGCCCCATCGTCACCCGGACCTTCACCACGTCCTGGGACATGTACGACCGGCACCTGTACCCCGGCGGGGCCTGCCGCCTGCACACGTTGCGCTGCGAGCTCGGCGACGACACCTTCTGGGACGCAGTCCACACGTACCTGACTCGCCACGCGGGGGGCGTCGTCGAGACCGAAGACTTCCGGGCTGTGATGGAAGAGCACAGCGGCAAATCCCTGGTGCAGTTCTTTGAACAGTGGCTCTACACGCCCGGCTACCCGCACCTGGCGGTGACGTGGGAGCACGACGCGGACACGGGCGAGGGGACTTTCACGATCGAGCAGAAACAGATCGAGGACAAAGTCGCGGCTTTTGTGTTTGATCTTGAGGTAGGCTGGGTCGTAGACGGTACCCTTCACACCCGAACCGTGCGCGTGGACTCCCAGAAGAACCACTGCGTCGTCGCGACCACCGCGCCCGAGCAGGTCCGAATCGACCCCCACGGCAAGGTGCTGCACAAACTGGACTTCAACCCCGGCGACGCACTGCTGCGGACCCAACTGACCGCGGCGCAAGACGTCGTCGGCCGCATCCTCGCCGCGCGCGAACTCGCCAAGACCGGCAAGCGAGCAAACATCGATGCCGTCGCGGATGCCTGGACCAACGAGGGGTTCTGGGGCGTGCGCCTGCAATTCGCCAAGGCGATGGCGTCCGCTGCGACCCCGAGGGCCGAAGAGCGGTTGGCCGCGAACCTGGTTGCGGAGACGGACCCGATGGTGCTCGAGGGCGCCCTCCGCGCCGCCGGCGGCATCGTGGCCAGCGCGGCGATCACGGACGCCATCCGCACCCTCCTCGACGGCGGTGAC
>CALBXO010000059.1 GCA_937890335.1 uncultured Pseudomonadota bacterium
CGGCGAGTAGTCCGATCCGACCAGGCGCGCCCCCAGTCGCCAGTCCGCGTTGGACACCGGCTTGGACAGCAGATCGCCAAAGCCGGATGCGATCATTCGGTACGGCGACTGGGCCATCACGTCCAGGTCGGCCAGACATGCGATCGGCGCGTGGCACGGCAGCGTCACCTTCACGCCCTGGCTCAAGATCGCAGCGATCGCCGAGGTGTAGCCGTTCATGGACGGCGAGGTCGCGACCACGGCGTACGGCAACCCGGCGCGGAAGGTGGCCAGCTTCGCGATGTCGTTGACGGTGCCCGATCCCACGGCGACGACGGCGGTGACATCCCCTTTTCGGAGTCGGGCCTCCAGTACATCAACCTTGGCGTCATCCGCGACGGGCACGGCCTCCCCCGGCGCTGCCTCCACGGTGTAGCGCAGGGTCGTCCCACCGGCGGCGCGCACGCTCTGGTCGACCGCTTCACCCGCAACTCCCCAGGTGATCTCGTCCACCACGAACAGCCAGCAGCCTGCGGGAAGCGCCCGCTGGAGCGTCTCGGCACTGCGGGCGAGCAATTGCGTCTCCAGCACGATGTGCCGGGTCGGCAAGCGGGACGCGAAGGGGGCCAGGATGGGAGCGATGTCCACGCGCAAGATTGAGTTCACAGGGGTCTCCTCGAAATCCTAAAGAATTTGCCGGCGCCCGGGCGCTGGGATACAACATGTTCGTACACGGTGCGGGGCCGGGCGGTCCATGAATCCCCGCAGCTACGATCCCCAAGGACCTTTTGGTGTCGGTGAGGGAATCTTGAACGACGACAAGAACCGCAGCGCGGATGACAAGCATACGAGGGACTCGGCCTCCGAGACCACAACCATCACCGTGGAGGAGTCGGACGCCGTTGTCGTCGACCCTCGCGACGATGCTCAGCTGACTCCTGAAGAGGAGAAGGTTGTTCGTATGCTCTACGGCAAGTCCCTTGGTGGGCAGGAGGCGCTTGAGTTCGCCCCCGGCGCAGACATGGAGACACGCCTGAAATTGGCCATGATCGAGGCGCATCTCCTCAGTCTTTTTGAGGCGGGCGCCCTCGAACCCGATCCCGACACCGGGAAGCCTCGATCTGTCCTCGCAGATCGTCTCGACTGAGACACCCTGCCCCGCCTATACTCAGCCCCGCATCACGTCGGGGCTGATCTTTTTGCATAGCAGCGATATGCGAGAGCGCCCCGCTTGCCCAGCGAGCCGCCCGCAGCCTTGAAGATCGAGCCCAAGCGCTTTGGTCCGTACCGCGTCGTCCGACCACTGGGACGCGGCGGCATGGGTGTCGTCTACCTGGCCAGCAGCGAGACGGACGGTGAAGCCGTCGCCGTCAAGACACTCCGCACCGCCGGCGCGAACGTGGTGGACGGCATGCGCCGCGAGGTCCTCGCGTTGGCGCGCATCCAACATCCCGGTGTCGTGCATGTCGTCGCCGAAGGGATGGATCAGGATCCGCCCTGGTACGCCATGGAGCTGCTCTCAGGGCGATCTCTGCGCCAGCATTACCGCCTGCGCCGCTCACAGCCCTCGGTGCGATCCATTGAAACCGAGATCGATGAGCTGCCGTGGTGGGACACACCGGTCGCCGATCTCTCCATCGAGGCCCCCGTGCTCAGCTGGCAGGAGGCCCAGGAGACCGTGCCTTCCGGCGCGGTGCAAGCGTTGCAGCGGGAACCCACGGACGCATTCGTCCACTTCCTGACGCTGTGCCGACGCTTGTGCGACGCGCTGGCGTTCGTCCACGGCGAAGGAATCGTTCACCGCGACCTCAAGCCCGACAACGTCCTCGTGCGCTCCAATGGGCACCCGGTGCTCATCGACTTTGGACTGATCGCAACGTTCGGTGCCGACATCCCGCGGGAGACCATCTCCGTGCGCGCGGACGCCTG
>CALBXO010000060.1 GCA_937890335.1 uncultured Pseudomonadota bacterium
CGTTGTTGGCGCCGTTGTTGGCGCCGTTGTTGGCGCCGTTGTTTGCGCCGTTGTTGGCGTCGTCGCTCGGCGCGTCGTCCGAACAGGCAAAAAGTCCCGCGCAGAGCAGGACGACCATCGCAAATCGAAACATCATGGGCCTCTCAAACATCTCCAGCCACGTGACGGCGTGCGTAGCAGTTTCCCAGCGGCCTCGCAACGATCCGACTGCGTCCGGCGCGGTGGGTCGTGCCGCCCGGAGGGACCTGGCGGCGTCACCCTCTTGGGTGGTCAGTATTCGAAGCTGATCCCTGCGGTGACACCGGTGGCGGTGGCGAAGCCGCTGGACGGCCCGGCGAGGAGATCCTGGTTGATGGTCAGACGGACCGCGGGACCAGGGCCTGCCAGCAGGCCGGCGCGGGCGGTGCCATAGAAGGCGTTGAGCCTGGCGGCTTGGTGACCGACGAGGATGTACTGGCCCGCGCCCACTTCAAACAGCGGCCGGATGGGCCGGCTCGACCCAAGCCAGCCGACACCCACGGTCCACGCGAGGTTTGTGGCAATCGGTCCCTGGTCCGCAGGTCCGATCCCGACCACTCCGCCCTGGAGCTCCGCTTGGAGGATGAATCGCTCGGAGGCGTTCCAGCGAAAGCCCAGGGCCGGTGCCGCGAACTTGTCCAGCGACCCGCCTTCAATGCCGAGGCGAGGAGACCGGACGAACCGGCCGGCACGCAGCCCCGTCCAGACATCGGGCAGTCGGGTCGCTCGGTTTGGCGCCTCGGTCTCAGCCATGACCTTGAGGGTCCAACCGCCGATGGGCTCCGGCGCGCCGGCAATGCGCCCGTGGAGCTCGATCTCGTCCGGGGCGTCGGCGTGCACAAGCACCTCGACGATGAGGTCTTCGCCGTCGACGGTGGGGGGCCAGGTGGCGGCGTACTCCGACTCCAGCGTGACAAACGGAAGCAACGGCGCAGCCCCGATGAGACGCACCCGGTTGCGGGTATTGTGCCAAAGCACGCCCTCACCAGCCACGGGTTTGATGCCGAGCCCAGCCGGGCGCACAGTCAGTTGGAACGCCTCCAGCGGGTCCCCGTCCGGCGAAGTGCAATACACGGTGTGCGGGCCCTCGCTGACCAGACTCAGGACCTCTGCGGCGGGCGCGTCGCCAGACCGGCATTTCCCGCCTGTGGGCACGCGCACACGCGTGCCTGGCCAGACCTCGCGTGGCATCGTCAGCGCGGAGCCGTCGACCGGGTCTTCGATCACGACGGCCAGGACCTCGGCGGTCATGGGTGTGGACGGCACGCTCTCGAATTTATCGTCGTCCACCGCGATGACCGTCAGGTGCCAGATGCCCACCGGGACCTTGCTGAGGGCCAGGCCCTGTTTGGACGCCGGAACCTCTGCCGCCATCACCAGGTTCTTCCCTTCGGGGTCTCGGCTGAGCTCCACGCGATAGGTCGCCGCCTGCGGGACCGTGGTCCACTGTGCGAAGATGGCTCCGTGCGATTGGATCGCTGAGAAGTGTGTAGCGTTGCTGCTTGACCACGACGGGCTTGGTGGCAGCGCCTTGGGGCGTGTCGGCGCGCGGCCGCTCTCCACCTTTGAACCGAATCCGGCGGACACTTCCACGTCCGCGCCTGCCTTCTTTCGGGAGCGTACGCGGGCAGGTTTTCCCTTGTGGTTCGCCACGCGGGTGGCCCCCGTGTCGTCCACGGACACGAGCGCTGAGCCGCTGCCGAGCAGGGCGCTGCTCCCGGCAGTGGAGACCTCCAGGCCACCATCGGGCACCTCTTCGCCGGCGAGTTCCCCCAGTCGCGTGCGCAGTGCGCCGCGCTCCAGCTCGGCACGCATCCGCTCCCGTCGGGCCTTGGAGCGGGTGCCCCCGTAGATTACCAGGAGCGTGTTCTCGCGCAGCGAGAGCGATGAATCGTCCTTGAACACGACCTCGGCGAATCCGTGTTCCATGGAGTTGACCCGCCACCGCCGGTAGAGATCGAGGCCGGCGTACGCGTCATCCCACCCTCGTCCGGGGGCGGCCGCGCGGACTGGG
>CALBXO010000061.1 GCA_937890335.1 uncultured Pseudomonadota bacterium
GGATGGCAAGTCGAATCCTCATCGCTGACGACTCTACGCACCAGTGGCTCCCGTGTCGACAGTCACGGCGCAGACCTCCCGACACGGCCGCGCGGCCCCGCCGCGACTGACCCGAACGGGCCGCGCATTTCTGTTGTCTTGACCGAACCTTGGTAGATTCCACCGATGGACGTGTACCGTTGGTTTGTCCGGCGATGGCAGGCGCTCTCCCTGGCCACCGTCTACGTGTTCTCCGTCGTGGCCTTGACCCAGGTGACGGTCGCCGGCGCGACGGACCCGTTTTCGTGGCCGGAGGCGGCCTACCACGCGCTCACTTTGTTTGTGCTGAGTTCGCCGGGGTTTCCGAGGGACGGCCACGCGTTCTGGATTGCCGCCGTGTGGGCGGTGCACTTCCTGGCCCCGCTGGCTGCCGCCTCCGTGCTGGCGGAGGGCGTCAAACGAGTCCGGCGCGCGCTGACCGGACCTGGCGCGGCCGCGCGCAAATTGAAAAACCACTGCATCCTGTGCGGCTTTGGCAACCACGGTCGTCGCCTGGCGGAGGTCCTCATTGAGAACCATCCCGACACCGATCTCGTGATCATCGACCGCGATGCCGACGTCCCCGACTTTGTGCTGGTCCATGGGCGCAAGGTCCCGGTTATCCGACATGACCTCGCGTCCGATCCGGCCGGTACGTTGGAGGCGGCGGGCGTTCAGCGGGCAAGTTCGTTGCTGGCTGCCACGGGCAACGACCTGCTCAACCTGAGCATCTGCTCGGTCGCGCAGGCGGAGACGCGCTCCAGACAGCTGCAAATGCTGGCTCTCGTCGCCGACGAGGGCCTGGCCAAAGGGGTTCAGAAGCTCTTCAATCCTGGCAACGCCCGGCTGGTGAACACATATTACGCGTCCGCCAAACGCCTGCTCACTGAGACGTTGTCCGCGATGGATCAGCACTTCGACCCTGCCGAGCGCGATCTCGTGGTCGTCGGCTGCGGGCGCTTCGGCGCGATGGTGGTGCAGACGGCAGTCGAGCGCTGGCCAGAGGTATCCCGAAGACCGTGGATCGTCGTCGTCGACCATGAGGCAGACGTTCGACTGGCGACGCATCCGGCGCTCGACGACCTGCCGGAGGGCGTCGTCGTGGGAGTCTGCGGGGACGCCCGCAGTGAAGTTGTGATGCGTAGGGCACTCGACGCCTGTCACGGACCGGGCGAGCCGCTGATTCTACTGTGCACCGACGACGACATCGGAAACCTGGCCACGGCGGTGCGTCTGCGGGGGCAGCTGAAGGGCGAGATCGGAGTTCTGATGCGCGTCTTCACCTCGCCGCCGGCGGACCTTGCCAGGGAGCTGGCGACACAGGGCATCCGGTGCTTCGGACTGCGAGAATTGATCGCGGAGTCGCTGCCGCAGTGGCTCAAAGCAGACGAAGCAGAGCGACAATCGAACCAAAGAAGATCACGATCGTCGCAAACAGAAAAACCAGCTGAATGATGGACTGCGCGCGGTGGAGGCCTCCCATCTCGAGGTCCAGCTCCACCGCTGCAAACTGACCTGCGCGCCGGACCGCGAGGTAGTTTCCAACCACGAGCCAGAGGATCACGAGGAGCCCGAAGCTCCCGGCGATGCTCAGCAGCCATGTGATGGTCTCGCGCGCGCCCTCCTTGTCGTGCGCCATTTCCGCTTCCTGCGCGCGCCGGCTGTCCATGAGGACCGTGGGCTGGACAAAGTCTCTGGGGTAGAGACTGAGCCAGTAGGCGATGTGCCTTTTCGTCGCGGCCTCGGAGGCCTGGCTGATCCAGGGCCAGGTGGAGAGCACCCGCGCCTGCGCGGCCTGCTCCCCGCCCCGGGCAGCCTCAGCCTCCAGCAGCTGAACGAGGACCTCCCGGTCTGACGCTGTGACTGCCGGAACCAGGACGTATCGCATGTCGCCGGCGCCACCGGGGCCGAGCGGATCGGCGTAGGCTTGCACGTGAAGGACAGAGAAGCCGGTGGGGGGCGGAGACGCGACGCGCGCAGGGATGGAGAACCCGCCGCCACGCTCACCAACTCCAGCCACGACGCCGTGCACCCATGCGGCCGAGGGTCCGTAGAGGTCACCGTACACCTCCCCGCTTCGCCGCAGCGACTTCACGCCCACGCGCAGGTCTTCGTCCGCCCGCCAGACTGGGCTCGGGACCGTCACGACATGTTGCGTGGGCATGCTCTTGATGATGAGCTCCCGCGCGCTCTCGACCCCGTCCTGCGTAACCGAAAACTTCCACTTCTGGTTCCCAACGGGCGTCAGCTTGAGCGCCGCCAGGCCTCCTGGATCGGTGCGCACCTTGGGTCGGAATTTGCCATCCACCAGGCCCTTGACGAGCGTCACGTCCACCGTCCCACGGACCGGCTCGCCTGTGTCCCGGTGGGTCACGCGGATGAAGAGGGTCGAGGTCAGGCCGTCCACCAGAGTGCCGCCTTCGGCGACGAGGTCGATGCGCAGCGGGCCGGTGCCCATGTTCTCGACCTTGGGTTCGCCGTCGTCGGCATCGACAGCCACGATGTCGACACGTTCCCGATCCTCGGCACACTCGGATACGAGGACCGAGACGACCGCCGTCTCGGCCTGCCCTTCTGGGTTGGGGACGCGGATCTCCCAGGAAGCCGCGCCCTCCGGCCACTGTTCCGGCACCTCGATGTTCACATCGGCGAGGCCCGCGGGGCTGGTGAACCCGGTGAAGAGCCGCTGCGTTTGCTGTCCATCGGTCAAGTAGACCTGGAGAGGCGCGCGTACCCGGTACCGGCCTTGGGCCAGGTCCATGACGCCGACGCGCAGCGCCGCCGGACGGCCCTGGCAGACCTCTTCGTCGCCCGAGACCGTGATGGAGTACTCGATGCCCTGTGACGCGACCGTGAGGTAGGCCGCGGCGAGCCCGAAGAGGAACAGGAGGTAGAAGACGACGGCGGATTTCCAGACCAGTGGGGGAAGACCGCGCCAACCCCCGGGGGACTCCTTGTGCGCGCCGTCCACATCCATCTCAGTCGCCCGCGTCATCGGCCAGATCGTCGCCGCCGACTGGTTCCGGCTCCGGCGGGGCTTTGCTCGGCGGCTGGACCTTGGTGGAGTTGAGCGCCTTGTCGAGCTTGCGCACCTGCGACCTGAACCGCACCAGCGCTCCCTTCTGAAGCTGGGCTCCGCGCGTTGACTTCACGCTGAGAGGATCGATGAAGCCGGCGCCCGTACGAATCGCCAGGTGCAGGTGCGGGCCCGTGGAGCGACCGGTGGACCCGACGTACCCAATCAGCTGCCCCTGGCTGACTTTCTCGCCGACCTTGATGCCTTTGGCGAATCGCGACTGGTGCGCGTAGTAGGAGGTCATCCCGTTGGGGTGCTTGATGGCGATGAGGTTGCCGTTGGCCCCCTTCTTCCCCGCGAAGGTGATTGTGCCGCCGGCGATGGCGTGGATCTCGGTACCGTGGGGCGCAGCGTAATCCACCCCGTTGTGTTGTGCCCATTTCTTGAGCACAGGGTGAAAGCGCTTCCCGAATTTCGATGTGATCCGGGAGAACGGGACTGGATTCTTGAGAAACATCCTGCGCAACGACTGGCCGCTCTTCTCGAAGTAGGCGCCGTTCTCCTCCGCATAGTAGCCGCGAAGGGACTTCCCCTTTCCGACGTACTCCGCAGCCAGCAGTCGACCATTTCGGAGAAACTTTCCGTCTACGTAGACCTTCTCGTACGCCAGCCTGAAGGTGTCCCCCGGCTTGGATTCGGCCGCAAAATCGATGTCGTACTGAAAGACATCGATGAATGTGCGAATGACCGCGTGGTCTTCTCCCATGTCGCGCATCGCCTTGTAGACGGAGCTGCGGACCGTTCCGCCCACTGCGTGCACGCGGGTTTCCACGGGGACCCGTCGCTGCTTGACCTCGTACCCCTTGCCGGGGCGGAAGACGGCAAAGTGCACGGTCTCGGAGCCTGGCTGGTAGTCGAGCTGGGTGATCCGTCCGGTGTCGTCGTACTGGACCGCCCAGCGGTGGCCGGGTCGGGTTCGACGGAAATCCACCTTCTTCGCCAGGGCGTTGATCGCCGGCGTAATCTGTTTCGCGGAGAACGCGCGCGCGGCGAGCGCGAGGTACAGGCTCTGCCCTTCGGCAATCTTGCCGTCGAAACTACCGGCCTTGCCAGGCAGAACCTGGCCCGATTTCACCGCGGGGGGGCGGGTTGGGGACTCGGCCTTCGCCGCCGGGCTCGGGGCTTCGGCCAATTTGCGATCGGGCTCAACGTCCGCGGGGTTCTCTTCGTTGTCGCCGTCACCCGCAGAATCGATGTCCTCGGACGGCTCATCGGGCGCCTGGCCCACGGGTCCATCGTTGGGAGCGACTACGACCGGAGCCGACGGGGTCGGCGTCTCGATCGGCGGGTCCAGTCTGGGCGCTGCCACCGGCGGGGTGGCCCCCGCAGCAGGTTCCAGC
>CALBXO010000062.1 GCA_937890335.1 uncultured Pseudomonadota bacterium
TGAACTCTCCGGCCAGCACACGGCTGCCCATGCGCCCAATCTCTTCAAAGGCCGCAAACGCGCTCAAGAGCCGCACGTTGTCGGTTCCTTTCTGCGCCGCGATTCGCGCAGCCTCCAGCGCCACAAAACAGCCAAGACCGTTGTCCAGGTAGGCACCGTAGAAGGTGTCCGCGCTGAAACCGCGCTTGATGGGCCTGTTCAGGATGATGGGATCGCCGGACCGGATTCCCAGCCGTTCGATCTGCTTGCGCTTCTCTTTTCCGTGGATGTGGAGCTCAAGATAGAGCTGGTTGGCCTTGATGCCAGCCTTGCCGGAGCGGACCGCCGGGTCGGCAAAGTGGATGGCGCCCAATGCCTCGATCGTGCCGCCCTCGAGTCGCCGCCAGGTGCCAGGCTCCTTGGGGTTCTCGGAGAAAAGCAGGACCTCATGCCCAATCAAGGTGCACGGCAGAAACGAGTCGCTGCTGATCCAGATCTTGCCGTCGTCCCCGATGCTGCGGACCTGCATGCGGATCTTGTCCGCGTGGCCGACGACCATCACCGACAACAGATCGTCGCGATCCGGCGCTGAGTCGAGCAGGAGTCCGGCGTTGCCGCGAAAACGGTGCAATGCCCAGCCGTCCGGCTTCCAGGACTCGATGGCCGGGGCAATCACGCCCTCGGTCATGGCGGCCTCGAGCCCGATCGGGCTGGGCGCCGCCAGAATGTCCTTCATCAACTCGAACTGCGGGTCCGGCATGGACCGGCTCCAGGGCTTCTTGCTCAAACTCATCTCCCGGCAGGGTCAGGACCCGAGGCGGATCCAGACCGATTTGGCGTACCCCGGCGAGGCCGTGAAGTCCAGCGGCAATGAGGGCCGCTCGACCACCTCAAACGGTCGAGCGGAAGCCGCGGCGGCGAACTCCGCCTCCAAATCAGACAGGGAGGTACCGCGATGGTTCGTGCACAGAAAGACGAGCGCCTGCGGCGCGGCGACCGCGACCGTGGCCCGAAACAGACGCCCAAGATCACGCTTGATCTGCCAGCGTCCGCGCTTGCTCCGGCCGAAGGTCGGCGGGTCCAGGATGATGAGGTCATAGCTGCGCTGGTTGCGCTCGGCGCGTTCCACCGCTGCGATGACATCGTCGCACAGCGTCACATGCTCAATGGCCGCGTCGATGGGGTTCAGCGCCCAATTGGCCCGGCCCCAGTCCAGGTAGCGTCGGGCCGCGTCGACACTCACGACCTCAACTGCGCCGCCCAGGCCTGCGCACACGGAAAAACCGCAGGTGTGTGCGAAGGTGTTGAGCACCCGTCTGCCGGAGGCGAGCTCGCGAACCCGACGACGGTTGTCGCGCGCGTCGAGGAACAGGCCGACGGAGGTGGACGCAGGCTCGATGAGAAAGCGGACACCGTTTTCGACGACCTCGAGCCGCTCCACAGGTGATCCCGCCGCGGGCGCGGCTGGCACCTCCGCGCCCGCGACACCCACGGACCGGACGTACACTGTGCGGACGGGCCCAAGCTCCAGAAGGGCCGCCACTAAGGGCGCAGTCTCGACCTCGGCGCGCGCCTGCACGACCGCCACATCCGCAAAGAGATCGATGGCCACCCCGCGCGGCGGCTCTTCCTCGCAGAGCAGCCGGACACAGTCGGTGTCGGCGTCGAGAAGTCCTGCGCGTCGGGCCCAGGCGGAACGAAGCATCAGAATCGCTTGAGCCCCTCGATGATGCGCTTGGAGATGACGATGCGCTGGATCTGCCCCGTGCCCTCGAAGATGTCGTACACCTTGAGATCCCGGAAGCACTTCTCCACCAGACTCCCGTCTGCCACGCCGTGCGCGCCAAGCACTTGAAGGCAGCCGGTCGCGATGTCCTGCGCCGCGCGCGGCGCGTACGCCTTGCACATCGCCGCCTCCTTGGCGTTCGCGATGTCGTGGTCCGCCAACCACGCGGCGCGCCAGCACATCAACCGCGCAGTGCTCAGCTGCCGCCGCATGGCCGCCAGCCTCGTCGCAAGCCGCCGGTACCGTGGGATCGGCCGGGCCGTCATATAGTTGTCCCGGTAAAACGCTTCGGTCTCCTCCAGCGCGGCGCGGGCGATGCCAACCGCCATGCTCGCGACCATGGGACGCGTGGAATCAAAGGTCTTCATGGCGCCCATGAATCCCTCTTTGCGGGCGTAGTGCTCGTCGCCGCCCAGCAGGTTGTCAGCCGGGACCCGGCAGTCCTCAAAGACCAGCTCGGCGGTCTCCGATGCCCGGAGGCCCATCTTCTTCTCCACGCGCCCAAGCCGAAAACCCGGCCTGCCCTGTTCCACAACAAACGCCCGGTGACCGCCGCGCCCCATCTTTGGGTCCAGAGTCGCAAAGCAGACCACCCAGGCCGCGCGGGCGCCGTTTGTGATGTAGCATTTGACGCCGTTGATGACCCACTCGTCGCCTTCCTTCCGACAGGTGGTCTGGATCCCGGCAACGTCGGACCCTGCGGCCGGCTCAGTCAGCGCGTAGGCACCCCAACGAAGCTCGTCGCTGTCAAAGACAGAGAAGAAACGCTCCTTCTGTGCGGGCGTACCCATGAAGCGCACGGGTGGGCCGCCGAGGCCGGGCCCGGCCGCGCTGAGCAGCACCGACGGGTCGCCCCAGCTGAGCTCCTCCACGCCCAGAATCGCCAGTCGGTTGATGAACTTCTCAGGGTTCTTCCCAGCGCCCTTGATCCCGCCGGCGCCCTTCTCGCGGTAGACGGCTCCGCCGCTGATGCCGAGCTGTTTCATCTGGGCCAGGAGCGCGCCCGGAATCCGACCCGTGCGGTCCGCCTCGATGGCGACGGGACGGATGTGCTCTTTGGCGAACCAATGCGCCATGTCCCGCACGTTGCGCAGGTTGTCGGGCAGGTCAAAGTCAATCGTCATTGTAGGCCCTCACAGCAATCCGGCTTGCGCATCCACACCCGCCACCAGGTCGCCCGCCGTCCACGACTCGCCCAGCAGGCAAGAGGTCAACAGGTCTTCCGCGGCCTCCGGGGTGACCCCGGACAGGCTCAGCGTCTTCTGGTCCCGCATCCATTTCTCCACCGGGTGGTCAAAGACGTAGCCTGCGCCACCGAGCAACTGAACACCGTCGTCAACGAGGCGTGTCGCGATCTCATACGCGTTCACCAGCGCCTCTCCCACCGCCCTCGGCGCGTCGTCGCGGCCGCCGTCCAGCGCCCAGGCCCCTCGCCAGATGGACCAACGGGCGGCGTCGACGAGCATCGCGGCGTCGGCCAGCATGAACGCCACCGCCTGGAAATGAGCCACAGGTTTGCCGAACGCGATCCGCTCCTGCGTGTATTGCAGCGCGTAGGCGTGCGACGCCCGCGCGACCCCGAGGTGCATGGCCGCGTTCTGGACCGCCACGGACAGCCACGCCCTGCCCAGCGCCGCGTCGTCGTCCGAAAGCACATCGGCGGCGCCGACCGTCACTGCGTCCAGCACGACATCGGCGCAGCCTGTCGCGAGCAGCCCGAGCTTCCAGCGAGGGGCTTCCACCCGCAATCCGTCCGCGCCGCGCA
>CALBXO010000063.1 GCA_937890335.1 uncultured Pseudomonadota bacterium
TCGCCATTGGTATCGCAGCGTGGGCCGTCGTGCCGACTTTGATCTGACTCCATGGAGTGGGCGTCGAACCCATCAGCGATGGCGGAGTAGCCGAGCGCCGCAGCGGGAGTCTCACTGGCGGTGAGGTCGGGGGAGGCTGACGTGGCTGGCACGATGAGGGCTACAAAATCTTCACCGAAAGATCTCCTGCGGCGTGGAGGACCGGATCGACGCGCAGCGGGTTGCTGAGTGGGTGCATCATGTAGACCTTGCCGGCCTCAAGAGGCTCATCGGTAAAGAGCACTTCTACATTGTTGTTGTCGTCGATGGCCTTGACGACTCTCCTGCCACGACGGTCGTACTCAATGGACGTGAGCGCGATGAATCGGGGGAAGATGCGCGGGCTCTGCAGGTAGCTCAGAAACTCGACTGCTTGATTCAGGAAATCGCGGGCATCCCGGCGGCGAGCTTCAGGATCGCCGGCGATTCCGTGGGCGAATGTGTTCCGCAGCCTGGCCAGGCCATCTCGAAGCCCCGTCGGGACGAGCCGCCGCGCGGCGAGATCCACGCCGAAGATGTGACGTGCGCGGGAAGGGCTCTCCGACAGGTCATCGGCTAGACGGTCAAGGCATCCCAGCAAAGTGCCCAGCGACGCGCGAGCGAGATCGCTGCCTTTGTTGAGCAGCTTTGCTTGGTGGCCGGCCGCCCATTGCTCGGCCGGCATACCGTAGGCAGTGAGACAGACAAACTGAAGAAGCGTTCGGCAGGCCCACTCAACCCCGGTGGACACGCCCAAGACATTCGCGAGGATGTCCTCTTGGTCGCAGGTGCCCACGGCGTGTCGCGCCTGTCCCGCTTTGGCCATCAGCTGTGCGAGACCCTGCGGATCGGTCGCTGGTGGAAAGCCAAAGGCGCAGAGTAGCTGCTCAGCAAGGCCAGCAGCGTCAGCAGCGTCTGGCGAAAGTCCCATCTTCTTCAATGCCGCTGCCAGCTCCGATCTTCTGAACTCGCTGGCGAGGAAGTCTTGGAGGCGCTCCTCCCGGACGCAATATTCGAGGAGGCGGAGCGCGGGATCGCCCTGATAACCCCGCTCGTCGTCGAGCCGCTGGGAGAGATCAGCGAGATGGGTAGTGTCAAGCATGTCCAGGAGAAACGCGTGAAGCCTGCGGACGGGCTGGGTTCCGCTGTGTACCCTGCTGGTCGGTCGGTCGGCAGTCTGCGGTTCCCCCTGGGTGGCCGCGCGGCCGTCGTACGGACCCGTCGCGTCGAACGACAATGATACTCGGGACTTCCAACCCAGCGGGCTCGATGGGTTTGCCACAACGACGGCTCCCGTCGTGATTCCGGCGATCATTGATGGGAGTGCCATCCGGCTCGACACCGTGATTTCGTCCAGTCGGACGTGCAGAGGTCCCTGAGTGATGACTGGTTTCCGGAGCGTAGGGAGGCGGCCCAGCATCGTCAGCGCAGCCCGAAGGCCCGCCAGCACGGTCAAGGTGGTCTCCCCTGCCGCCTCGTCGCGCATCGCCCAAGGAGCTGCAGCCGCCGCGCGCTGGAGTGCATTGCGCTCATGGCGCTCTGCGGAATCCCCGGTGTGCGCTTGGGCAACGATGCTTACGAGTTCGGGAAGGCCAGGCGTTGCTGCGGCCGCCGCACGGGGAGCGAGCAGAAGGAGCGCGGCCTCATACAACCCAACCAGCGCTGCCCCACGTCTGCTCCAAGGTTCTGCCAGCACGTCCTGGGCGGCCATCGCCAGCCCGGCCGCCCCGGTGTCAATGGCTGGCGCGGAGCCAATGGCAGCCAGGAGTAGCCCGTCGAACCCGGTATCCGGCGTGATGGCGACGGCGGCGGGCCCGGTCACAAGGGAGGGGTCGACGACGTGGGCCGAGACGATGATGGTATGGAGGTTGGACGGTCCCTCCCACCACTGGGCCAAGGCCGAGGCGAGGCCCGCGGCGAAGTCCCGCGGGTTCAGGTGAGCCGCACCTGTCCCCACCAAGGGCAGCGCCAGGCTCTGGCAGCCCAGATCCTCCGCAGTGCGCAACATGTGCAGTAGGGTGGGGCGCAACTGGGCGGCATCCAGATTCTCCGAGAGGACAAAGTCCTTCGTAATCACGTGCAGGACGTGCTTACAGGGCAGTCGGCCCGCCCCGGAGACGAAGACCGTTCCAACAGGAAGACGCAATGCTGGTCCGTGGTCTCCGAGGTTTCCAGCAGCATCCCAGATCGCGGCGGAGACGCCCCCACCATGGCTCAGGAAGCCGTCATCGGAGGAGACGATGGCATCGACCTCACCGGCCAATGGCACCAATGAGGAACTCACCACCCGGACGCTGCGAGTATCGAGCTGCAAGGTCATGGAGGCAGTCTACCCCACGTGTCGGGGTACCGCCACACGCTGCGCGGGCCGGCGCGACCGCATCCACAGGTGTGCGGACAAACTGTTGGCGTAGAGCCGCACGGCGATGCATGGAGTCGACAGGGGTGCGAACGCGTCCGTCGTGGTGGACGCCCCGAACCTTCGGTTGCGTCAAGGGTTCTCGCTGGACACACGGGGTTGATCCGGACGGCACCGATGCAAGGTCGAGTCCGACCTCCCTCCTGGAGAGTCACGTCTCGACGACGACCCGGCCAAAGCCAAAAGCCGCCTGTTTCCCGACGTGGATGTGTTCGGCAGTACGCCACAAAGCAAGCAGGTCGGGGTGCACGTCCTCACACTCCATCACACCCACAAACCCCTTCATGGGGACGCGGCCGCTTCGGCGCGAAACGCGCTGAAACTGCTCGGTCTCCGTGTGGTGGCTGCGTACCCGGACATCGCGGGCCAGCCGATCCAGGCGGCGAAAGTCCCAGTCGACGCTGATCCCCTCGTGGAAGAAGGACATCAACTCGAGTCGCGCCGCCAGGCGTGAGGTGAAAGTCTGCGGGGTCGGAGTGCGAAGGGCTTTGCCCTTGTGGGTCAGGGTCGTCGGGGTCAAGAACGCCAGTCGGACGGAGGTGGAGTCGGCAGGATGCGCCGCGGGGGTGACGTCCCAGACGGGCGGTGCCACGCCGGTCAATCCCCAGTCCTCACGGAACAGGGGAGCGGACCCAACGCCCGGCGCCATTGCGTCCACCCCGAGCAAGAGCATGCGCCCACCACCGCGGCCGACCCCCCTCCAACCCATGTCGTGCAGCGAGAGCACAAAGAATGGCAAGTGGGCCCGGGCTCGCCCGAAGACCTTCA
>CALBXO010000064.1 GCA_937890335.1 uncultured Pseudomonadota bacterium
TCCCGGAGAGCGGCAACTTCATGTCGCCCGCCCGCGAGGTGCTGGCGCGCTTCTTTGACGATTTTCACGCGGGGATGTGCGACGACTTCAACGTGCCCGCGGCCCTGGTGCCCATCGGTGAGCTGTCCAAAGCCGCCAATGAGCTCACCAAGACCAAGAAGAAGCCAAAATCCGACGCGGCCTACACCATCGCTGCGGCGCGCTCCGCCCTCGTTCAGGCCGGCGCGGTCCTCGGCATCCTCCAGAAGGACCCGACGGCAGCGCTCGAGCGCCTGCGCGACCGGCGCGCCAGGGCCATGGGAATCGAGAACGCCGCGATTGAGGCGTTGATCGCGGACCGAGCGACGGCCAGAGTCGAGAAGAACTGGGCCCGGTCCGACGAGATCCGCGACGAGCTGCTCGCCCAGAACATCGAACTCATGGACGGCCCCGACGGGACCGAGTGGCGCATCTCCCGCGTCAATTGAGCGGCGCGCGACCGGGGGAGCTCCCCGCAAGCGGCGACCCGGTCCAGGGCGCCCTGCGGGCCCGAGGGGCGCCTTGTCAGCGGTGTGCGTTCGCGCTCTACTCAGCCCCGGCGCGCACGAGCGCCCAGGAGGACGCACCTTGACTTTGGAGTTCGCTGGCACGGATCGGTACCGGGTCGTGCGTCCCCTTGGAGCGGGCGGTATGGGCGCGGTCTACGAGGTCGAGGACCTCCGGGATGGATCGCGCAAGGCGCTCAAGCTCATGACCGCGCTGTCGGCCGACGCGACCGTGCGCTTCAAGCGTGAGTTTCGCGCCATCGCCGGGCTGCGGCACCGGAACCTGGTGCGGCTCCACGAGCTCAGCGCTCACGGCCAGCAGGTCTTCTACACCATGGAGTTGGTCCCCGGATCGGACCTCGCCGGGCATTTCGCCGCCGACGCGGGAGCGCACGATGGCGGCGCCGAGCCGAGCCCCGCCCTGCTCACCCCCACCGAGATCCTGGACCCGACCCTCGTGGATGAAGTGGCCCTGGGCGGCACGCTGGAGATGCAGGTCGTCGGCGTGGAAAAACCACCGACCGCCATGCGGCCCGCCTGCGATCCCGCCGCACTCCGTGTCCTGTTGCACCAGATCCTGGACGCCCTGGAGTTTCTGCACGGGCACGGCATCATTCACCGAGACATCAAGCCACAGAACATCCTCGTGACGCCGGACGGTCGGGTGAAAGTCGTCGACTTCGGTATCCTCAAGGACACGACCGACCCGCTCCAGACCGGGGCCGCGGGCCTCATCGCGGGGACGCCGGCGTACATGTCGCCCGAGCAGGTGGTCGCGGACGCAACGACGCCGGCGACCGATCTCTACTGCCTGGGTTGCGTGCTCTTCGAGCTGCTGACGGGGCGTCTACCGTTTCCGGGCCGCGGGGCCCGCGTGATGATTGCCCACAAGACCCAACCTGCTCCCTCGGTGTCCGATCTCGTGACCGCGCCGCGGCCGCTCTGCGACATGATCGATGGCCTGCTGCGCAAGGCGCCGGAGGACCGTCCAACCATCTCTCAGCTGCGAACGCACCTTCAACTTGGGTCCACCGCAGCGGCCGTGGGCCGGCCTCCTTTGGTCGGGCGCGACGAAGATCTCACAAGGTTGAGAGCGAGCTTGTCATCGACGACGTCGCCGTTGATCGTCCTGACCGGCGAGGCCGGCATTGGCAAGACCGCGCTCCTCGACGAGCTCAGCGCAGAGGTGTCCCAGGCCGGCGGTCGGGCGCTCCATGGCCGTTGTTACCTTGGCGACGCCATCCCATACCCTGGGCTCGACGCTGCGATGGATCAGGCGGCGCTGGCGCTCAGCACCTTCGAAGCAGACCACCTGCGACCGCTGTCGCTCACCCTGTCCCGCGCGACGAGGGTCTTCCCCACTTTCGAGCTGGTACTCGACCGGGCTCGCATCCCGCGGCGGCAAGATCCAGAGCCGTCCTCCTCCGCAAGGGCGAGCGCATTCGCCGCCGTCGCGCAGCTGCTGGGAATGCTCGGGGAGCAGGTGCCCCTGGTCGTCGTCGTCGACGACCTTCAGTGGGGCGACAGCGACACGGTCGATCTGCTGCTCGAGTTGCCGGCGCAGCTCCCCGAGGCGTGCCGGGTCACCTTCCTGTGTGCGTGCCGCGACGCAGACCTGCCGCTGGATCATCCTGTCCGGCGGCTTCTCGACCCCGCCCAGGCCGAGGTGGTCTGCGTCGACGCATTGGACGCAAGCGCGGTGCGGGCCCTGCTCGCCGAGGTCACCGGAGTGCAGCTGCCCCAGGCGCTCACGGAAGCCGTCCGCAAACAGACGGGCGGCAACCCATTCCTGCTCTCCGAGCTTGCGGGGATGCATCGCGAGTTTTCTCTCGACGGACCGGCGCTGCCCTCCGTGGACCACGTCATCACCCGTCGCCTGGGCGGGCTGCCCGGGGCCGCGCGCCGGATACTTGACGTCGCCTGCGTGGGAGGCGGAGTCCTGGAGGGCGCCTGGCTGCCGGAGCTTGTCGAGCTGGATCCAGCTGAGATCGAGCCGGCTCTGGACCTGTTGATCCACGACCGCATCCTCCATCCCATCTCGGCAGGTACGCCTGCGATTGCCTCCGGTGGTCGCCCCAACCTGGACTTCTACAGCAGCCGCTACCGACAGGTCGCCGACGATCTGATCGCGGCCCCGGACCGCGGCCGGATCCAGGGCCGGTACATGGCATTGATGGCCAAGCACGCGCCCACCGGAAATGCGAACATTCCGAGCGCGCTGTTGAGGATGCAGCGGGTGGTCAACGCCCACGGCGACAGCTTCAAGTTCGCCGTGGTCACCGCCGAGCAGGCCGCGCGACAGCTCGGTTTTGCGCGGGCCATCGCCGGCTACGAACGCATCCTCCTCGCCATGCGCGACACGCCCGTCGACGTCAACGGCGACTCGGCGCCACGGATGTTGATCCTCGCGGAGCGCCTCGCCGGCCTGCTGGAGTCCACCGGGGACTATGCCCGGTCGATCGCCGTGCTCCAGGAAGCACTCGCGTCCGACGAGAGCGACACGCCTCGCCCGCTGGACGCGTTCATTCCGTACGATGGGCCTCCGGAGGCGACGCCGCGCCAGCGGGTGATGCTCCACCTGGCCGACAGCTTGCGCAAGACCGGACAGGTGGAGGCGTAGAGCCCGGCGGGACCCCGATACGGCTGATCGGCGCCCGCATGGGGCTCAGCGGCGAGAGAAGATCTCTTTGGAGATGATGACGCGCTGGATCTCGCTCGTGCCCTCGTAGATCTGAAAAATCTTGGCGTCGCGCATCAGCTTCTCGACCGGGTACTCGGTGTTGAATCCGTAGCCGCCAAAAACCTGCACCGCCTCGGTGGCGACCTGCATCGCCGTGTCCGCGGCAAAGCACTTGGCCATGGACGCGATCATCGTGTTGCGCCGCCCCTGGTCGATCTCCCAGCCGGACTTCCACACCAGGAGCCGGGCAGCCTCAATGTTCTTGGCCATGTCCGCGATCTTGAACGCGATGGCCTGGTGCGCGTACAGCGGCTTGCCAAAGGTCTTGCGCTCCTTGGCGTAGCCGATCGCGTGCTCCATCGCAGCCCGCGCGAGCCCCACGGCCGCGCTCGCCACCACGGGGCGCGAGTGGTCAAACGCCGACATCGCCAGGCGCCAGCCCATGCCCTCGTCGCCCAGGCGGTACTTCGACGGGACCACGCACTCCTCGAACGTGATGCCCCGCGTGTCGCTGGCCCGCTGGCCCATGTTCTTCTCTTTGCGGCCGATGGTGATTCCCGGCGTGTCCGCCGGAACCACAAAACCCGTCATCCCGCGGTGACCGGCGTCCTTGTCGGTGTAGGCCAGGACAAAGAACCACTTGGCCACCGAGGCGTTGGTGATCCACATCTTCTGGCCGTTGATGACGTAGTCGTCCCCGACCTTGCGCGCCGTCGTGCTGATGCCCTGCACGTCGGAGCCCGCGCTGGGCTCGGTGACGCCGTAGGCCGCCATCTGGAGCTCGTCGATCATCGGCGCGAGGAACTCCTTGTTGATCGCCTCGTTGTCCGCGACGATCAGCGGACACTGCGCCAGGGTGTTTGCCTCCATCGCGGTGCCGATGCCCGTGCACCCCCAGGCGGCCTCCTCGGCCATCAGCGTGCACTCCAGCACCCCCAGACCCAGGCCGCCGTACGCCTCGCCGATGTGCCCGTTGATGAGCCCGAGCTCGTGCGCCTGCCGCAGGACCTCCCACGGGTACTCACCGGTCTGGTCGTGGTGTTCGGCCGCCGGACGAATCACCTGTGCGGAAAACTCACGCGCCGTGTCTCGGAGCATCTGCTGCTCCTCGCTGAGTCCAAAACCAATCATTGCGCTATCCTCCATTGGCCGCGGCCATCGGGCTCCACACGGCAAGTTGCTCGGGTCGGGTCGTGCTCGAAGAAGAGCACCCAATCGTGTCGCGCCGCCTCGCTGAGGATCTCGCGCTTCTCCCGGCACGTTGCTCGGGGGTCGAGATCATAGCCCATCACGTACGGAATCCGCACGTGACCAGCGGTGGGAATCAGGTCGGCGAGGTAGATGTACTTGTCGTGCCCGGCGTCCACGAGCACGCAGGACATGGCCGGCGTGTGTCCGTACCGCGGGATGAGTGTCACGCCGTCAAACAGCTCCGTGATGCCGTCGAGCAGAGTCAGCGGCGCGAGATCCGGCCGGTCCTCGAAGATTCCAAAATCTTCGCGGCGAAAACTCCCCGCGTCGCGCTCGGAAGGGGCGTTTGCCCACTCCCAATGCTGCCGCATGACGTAGTGGGGTCGGCCGGCAAAGACCGGCTGGAGCTCCCCGTCGCGGACTACGGTCAGGCCACCGGCGTGATCAAAATGAAGGTGCGTGAGGATGACGTGATCAATGTCGTCCATCCCCAGCCCATAGGCGCGCAGTCCGGCCTCGAGCCCCAGAGCCGCCCCGCCCTCCCCTTCGTCCGTGTGCCGGATGTTGTAGATTCGCCGTCCCTTCTCGTCCCATTTCTGGCCGATGCCCACATCCACCAGGATGTTCCCCGCCACCGGGTGCCGGATGAGCATGCAGCGGGTCCCGAGATCGATGCGATTTGCGTCGTCTGCCGGGTTGGTGCGCGTCCAGAGTGGCTTGGGGACAACGCCAAACATGGCGCCACCGTCCAACGCGAACCTCGCCTCAAGGACTGCGTGAACCGTAGTTTCCGTCATTGCGGAACAAAGACCTCCATGGTCCCCGACGCATCTGCCTCGAAGAAGTTGTTGCCGCCAGGCTGGTTGTTCACCGTGCCGTCGCGATCGCAATAGGTCCAGATGTCGCCGTCGTCCAGCCTCACGCGGAACACGTGCCGGAACGTGCCCTCGTTCTCGGCCAGGAAATCCACCTGGTACTCGTCGTCGTTGCCCTGCTGCACGTTGAAGCGCGCATCAAACCAGGCAAAGGACTCCGGCGCGAACGCCGCGTCGCCATCGGCCGGACCGAGGCCCCATTGCACCACGAACGCCCCGCTGTCGCCCGGAGCCTCGGTGACCCCCTCTTCGTACACCCGACCAAAGACGCCGAGGGTCTGGCCGCGCTCGACGCTGGCATCCAGTGGGAACTGGAGATTGCAGAAGTCGATGGGCTCATACTCGTACCAGCCGGCGTAGACCACATCGCCCGACGCCTTTCGGAGTGTCAGATCCACGCGACCTGTCCCAGCCGGGACGGTGCACAAAAGCCCACCCCCGCGGAAGTCGTCCTGGCATGCGGCGACAGCCTCGCCAAAGAGGACCTGCGTGTCGCCCGCGAACGCGTTGTAGACCCGCAGGCCCACCCGGTTTCCCCCGAGCTCCGGTCCACGCCTGCGTCCAACGAAGACCTGGGCGTCGCCAGGCGCGCTCACGCTGGGCGGGTGCAACCCAAAACAACGTCCGGGCGTGGGGCTGTCCAGCACGTAGAACTCCGGGAAGGCCTCGATGCCGTAGACCTCCTCGCCGCCGTCCTTGCCGGGCTCCTCCTCTCCGTTGACCCCAAAGCCTCCCTGCACCAACCTGTGCAGCGATTGCCCCGGCGGCGCGTCCTCCACAAACGGTGCAAAGGCGTCCGCACCGTGGATGTCGAAGATGTCGCCGTCCTGCAGCGCGTCCCCGTACACCACGCCGTCAAACGCGTTGTCGCCCGACTCGATGTTCTCCGGCTCGTCCGCGAACAGTCCGACCCCGGCGGCGCGAGCGCCCGCACGGGGAATCACCTCCGGAAGCAGGAACGGCGCATCGAACACGGGGTTGTGGTTGGCGAGGACCGAGTCGGGGCCGGCGACGACCACGCAGCCAAAGGCGGGGATCTGGAGGGTCGGCAGCCTCAGCAGGTTGATCGTCCAATCGCCGAGCCCCCATCCCAGCGTCGTGTCGGCCAGGTTCACCGGGAATGGAGCGCCGTTGTAGAGCTCCAGCCACTGAAGACGCGGCTCCAAATCACCCCCGTCGTAGAAGACTTCGCTGACCTGGAGCGTCCCAGCCTGCCCGTGAAGCCCGATGACCACACGCGCAACCGCGTCCTCGTCGCCCACGCCGGCCAGGCGCAGCTGGAGGTAGACGAACTCGTCGATGCCCTCGATGAGGAGGCTCCCGTCGTCCAGGTCCTCCACGCCGATGGCAACTGTTTCGATCACCTCCCCAAACCCGGAGTCGAGGAACTCAAGCTGCCCGCTCACAGCGCCGCGGGATGACCAGGAGACCGTGGAGCTGCCGCCCGCGTCGACGTTTTCGGGGTCCGCACCAAACGCCAGAATGTCGGGAGCCTCGTTGGAGATCCCGGCAACCACCGTCCTGCTCACCTCGCCAAACGGGTTCGTGACCGTCAGGCGGAACGATGTCGAGAAATCCAGCGGCACTTCGAGGAAGTCCTCGCGGGGGTCCAGATTGCTCACATCCACTGCGCGGGTTCCGCGCCCGTCCGTCGCTTCCACGGCAATGGAAGCCGCGCCCCGTGTCCGCCACGCCAACCGGAACGTGTCGCCGCGTTCGCCCACGTCTGGACTGACCCCAAAGAGCTCCACGAGTGGTGGCGCGACCTCCAACTCCAGCTCGCCGGTCACGCGACCATTTTCGCCCACAAACGCCGTCAGCTCCACGGTCCCCGGCGCCGTCACGGACGCAAGCTCCCCGGTTCCGAACCCGTTCTCGCCGACAAAACCCATCATGGGCTCGTCGTCGCCAAGCCGGAACTCCACGCCCTCGGCCCCTTGCACGGTCCATCGCAGCTCGACGTTCTCCCCGTAGATCGCGGGGCTCGGCACGGCCTCGAAGGCGAGAATGCGCAGCGGCACGCGAACCCGAACCACCGCGAACGTGAAGCCAAAATCGCTGCTGGCGTTGAGGACGTACGTCGTGTCAAAAGCGGGCGTAACCTCGGTGTTCCCTCCCTCCCACATCTCGGGCTCCACGGGCACATCAAACCCGTCTCCTACGGCGGGCATTGCCGCGAGCTGGAACCCGGTGAGGCCCCGGCTCGTGAGCCAGTTGAGGGTGGCCAACCCATCGGGCTCGACCTCGTCGCGGTCCGCCCCAAACTCGCGAATCTGTGGCCCAAGACCGTCGACAGTCAGCGTCTCGGACACCTCTTCCACGTCATTTCGCGCGAGGATCTGAATCGTCAGCGGCGGCGCGCCACTCACCTCGATGTCGCCGCGCCCATCTGGACCAAACGCCGCGCCGAGCACCTCCTGGCCGTTTACGGTCAGCTGCATACTCGTCGCGCCCTGAAGCCGCCAATTGACCTGCACGGAATCGCCCTCATGGATGGCGTCCGGCGCAGCCGCAAACTCAGCGATGGCGATGGGGACCTCCAGCTCCACTTGAGCGCTGGCCATCCCGTGCTCGTTGATCGCCGTGAGCGTGTACCGCGTCGTCAACGCGGGGCCAAGTTCGACACTGCCGGCCTCCAACTGGTCGATCTCAATCGGGATGTCGATGTCGGGCCCCTCCGCCTGCATGCCGCGAAGACGCAGGGTCGTCGCACGGTCGACCTGCCACGAGAGGGTCGCGGTCTCATCCAGTCCAATGGAGGGAGGAGCGACGGCGAAACTCCGTATCACGGGAATGGGCCGCTCGGTCACCTCCACCGTGACCGACTGCTCCACCGGCCCGCCCACGCCTTCCGCAACCAGCGTGTAGGTCGTGGCCTGCATCAGCTCGCCGAACGTCCGCTCTCCGGCCCCGGGAACCTCCTCTTCGGTGTCCCCAACGCGCAGGACAACGCGGGCCGCGTTGTGCGTCTCCCACGCGATGAGCGCGGACTGGCCGACGAACACGACCTCCGGGGTCGCGGTCAGGGATTCGATGGAGACCGCCGGGTTCACCACGACGGTGGCCACCGCGACCGCCGACTGAGCATCCTGTGTGGCGGTCAGCGTGTAGACCGTCGTCACTTCGGGGGAAAGCTCGACACTGTCGGCGTCGACGCGCTTGCCCACAATGTCCACCGGACCACCGGGGTCCGCCACCAGCTCAAGGCCCTGCGCCGCAGTCGTAGTCCATGCCAGAAGCGCGACCTGGCCGAAGTCGACGGACTCCGGGGCGGTCAACGTCGCCCGCAGCGTGCGATCCACGGCAACCGTCGCCTGCGCCTCCGCAGCGCCACCGGGTCCCGTGACACGCAATGTGTACACGGTTGTATCTGTCGGAGTGACCTCCACGGATCCGCTGGGCATCAGCCCGGACTCAACCACCTGCCCGTCCGCGAGGAGCTCGGCAGAGCTGGCGCCGGTACTGCTCCACGTCAACACCGCGCTCTGCCCCAGTACGATCGACCCGGGATCGGCCGCGAACGTCACGACGGCAGGCGCGGGAAGCAAAGTCACCTCAGCCTCGGCAGTGGCAGTCCCGCCGGGACCCGTGGCGGTCAGGACGTACAACGTCGGTTCGGTGGGCGAGTGAGCAAGGGTGCCACGGCCTACGGGCAGGCCTTCGATGTCCACAGCCGCGCCGTTGGCCGTCAGGGCGAGCGAAGCAGTCGCTGTACTCGACCAGACCAGCGTTGTGGGTGATCCCGGGGCGACTTCGAGTGGGTCCGCAGACAGGGTGACGGTGGGTGCCGCCGGAACTTCGACCCTGACGGTTACCTGCGCCGTCGCCTCGGGGCTGGTCTGCCCGTCCCCGCGCGCGATCGCGACCAGCGTGTAGGTGGTCGTCCGATCAGGCATCACCGAGACGGAGCCACTGGCAGCGTCCACGCCCTGCGCCACGGCGATCTCGATCTGGTCATCGTCCACGACAGCCAAAGCCGTCGCCCCGCTCACCCGCCACGTCAGCGCCGCGGCCCCCCCGCGAACCACGACCGCGGGCTCTGCGGAAAACGCGTGGATGTCCGGCGCAGCTACAGCCACGCTGCCGTCAGGGTCCGAACATGCGGCCGAAAACAGCAGGAGGAGAGCGGCGCAGCCAACCCAACCGGTTGAAGTGTGTCTCATTGTCCCTCCGGGATTGTGCTTGTGGGCCGACCCTCGGGTCGGCCGCGGGCGCGATCAGACGCGCAGGCTCGCCGTGCCCTGGTGCGCGCGAATCATGACCACAGTGACGTTGTCCATCGACAGCCCCTTGAGGGACTCGTCCAGCAGGCGATGCGCGCACTCCTGGGGGTCCTGCACCTCTTCGATGATGCGTCCGATCTGCTCGTCGTCCAGCTCGCCGTAGAGACCGTCGGACATGAGGAGAATGCCATCGCCGGGGAGCAGATCCAGAAACGCTGACCTGGACTCCAGCTCACGGTCCGCGTTGAACACGTGCACTCCAGAGCGGTGGGCCCAGTCGCTGCCGGGGCCCTCCGGGCGCTCTGAGGTCAAGTCCCTGGTGATGTTCTCGCTGGCGGCCCTGACCGGCTGCTCCACCGTCGGTGACTCCTTGTGGCCGCGACGCAGGGACGCGATGCCAGCAGGGGCCTCCGAGGGCTGCCCGTTGGGCACCCACCCGCGCGGGCGTACCAGGTGTGGAAACAGCCGCGGGTCAAAGGCGTCAATCCAGCTCATGGGCGTCTCGTTGCCCGTGCCCAGATACCGCGATATCCGGCGCTCATCGTCGCTGCTCTCATGCGCGCGCCGCCCGGTCATTTCTCCAAGCGCCAGCTTCATGCTCGCCAGAGTATGGTCGCGCGTCAGGCTGGTGATCTCACCGTCGCGAATGAGGTACGCGCGCGAGTCCCCCACATGGCCCAGCCCGAGCCGATCGCCAACGATGACGGCGCCGGTGAAGGTCGTGGCACCCCGGTTCTCGTCGGGGTCGGCCTCGCCCACGATCGCGAGTTCGGCGGCGGCGACCTTGACCACACTGCGCGCGACAACGCTGACGTTGGTGCGCAGGACATCGAATGGGTAGCTCTCCAGGGCCTTGTGGAACGCTTTGATGGAGCTGGCGACGGCCACCTGACTGGCACGCTCGCCGTGATCCTCTCCGCCGACGCCGTCGGCCACACAGTAGAAACCAAGGTGTTGTGCGATGCCATGGTAGATGACGCGCGTCTCGGTGACGCCGCAGCTGTCCTGGTCGGTGCGGCGCATCGGGAAATTGCCGGCCGTGCTGGCAAGCCCGCAGCGGAACTCCAGCGACACGGTCATCTCTGCGCGCATCTGGAGCAGGCCAGCCAGGAGATCCGGCGCGCCTGCGTACGCAAACGGTGCCTCGTGCGTCAGCGTCGCCACGGCGACCTGGGCCAGGCCGGGAAGCGCAAGCCCGGAATCCACCAGCACCTGCGCGTCGTCCAGCACCCGTTCAAAGTCCGCGACTCGCTCTTCGATCGGACCACCCGTCACGCACTCCAGCAACAACTGGCCCACGGACTGGATGTCCTTGCGCAGCATGTCCGCGGCCTGAACCCGGGTCATGAGCTCCAAGGGCAGGAGCTGCCCGAGGTGACCCACGATGAGATGCGGCTCCCCGGGCGAGAGCAGCAGCTGTTCCGGCAACACACCCCCCAGGCAGAAACCCGCGTCGTGAAGGTGGATGAGCGCGGAGGTCAATTGGATCAGCGAGCTCAGCGCCGTCGCGACCTTCAAGCACCGCCACTGCTCGCGTGTGCTGAACTCGGTGAGACCGCGCAGGTGGTCGCTGGTCAGCAGCAGGACGACCTCGTCGTCGGTCACGAACATGTCGAGCGAATGTGGCAGCGCCCCAGCCACCGCCTCGACGTCCATGCCGTCGAGTGCCGCGGCGACACGGCGCACCGCCTCGCCGCCATCGTCCTCACCCACCCACAGCAGCCGGGTTCGGTCACCCTCGTCTCCGGCGGAGACGGCAACGCGGAACAGTCGCGGCGCGGCGGCAACCGGCATGTAGTGCGGGAGCTCGTACGCGGTCAGCGCGATCTCATCCACCAGGCGCAACGCCATCCCGTCGAGGTCGATGTCGCCGTCGTCCGTCATGTGCCGCGTGAGCACTTCCGGCAGCGGTCGCAGCACCTTGGTGCGGTCGCCGGCCGCGATGGTTGCCTTCAATTGGTCGTTGCGGCCCATCTCAGAGCGCCCCGGTTCCGACGGCACGACGCGCCGTGACACCCGCACTCGGCAGCGACTCGACGAACATGAACAAGACGTTGCCGAGTCCGACCTCGTCGCCCGTCGCAAGATCGACCGGCTCCTCGATCGGAGCACCTCGGTTCAAGTAGACAGGGCTGCGCCCGAGGGGCGCCACGCGCCAAACGCCGCCATCCAGCCAGAATCGGGCGTGGCGTCTGCCCACGTGTACCCGCTCAGCGTCGGGCAGCGCGCTCAGGTCGACATCGACCGCGCCCGTGTGAGGGCTGCTGCGCCCGATGGTGACCTCGTTGCGGTTCAGCGGCACTGTGATGGAGCTGGGCGCGCCGTCGCGCTTGAGCCGCAGACAGGGCCCTGGAGGCCGCGGCGTCCCAATCGGACGGTCCGCCCGCGCGGTGAACGCCACCCGAAACTGCACGTCGCCGACCACCAGCAGACTTCCGTCTTGAAGACGCGCACCGCCTACGGCGAGGCTCTCACCGTTGAGGTACGTCGGGTAGTACATCGTCATGGCCTCAATCCACCAGCCATCCATATCCCGCCCAACGCGCAGATGAGGCAGCCCGATGCGGATACGCTCGTGCTCCTGCAGCACACCCAGATCGATGTCCACAGGACCGGTGGCGGGCGTGTACCGACCCACCGTGACCGCCGGGCCTCGGATGGCGAAGACCGTGCCCGTCGTCGTCCCCCCGCGAATCACGTCCAATTCAATGAGCGCGGGCAATGGGTCCGGCAAAGCCAGGTCGAGGGGATCCGGCACGTCCCAACCCTGGAGCCGCTCGGGCTCAGGTTCGAGAAACGCTTCGTCCCTACGCGATGGATACAAGTCGAACGGATGCACTCAGCTTCTCAGAGGCCAAATGAGGTGTGTCACCATACCATTGCACCTTGACCCCGGCAAAACGACAGCCGCGCAAAAGCGGAGGGGCATGGGCGGCGCAGCGGATGGGGTCTGTCTGGGGTGGCATCGCAACGGGCGAGACACGATTTCACAAGCCCAGGGACGGCCGGTCACTGCAGACAGACGCCCACCCGAGTGCCGGCGACCACGGGCGTGCACAGGGATGGCACGCCGCCACAGGCTGAGAAGTCCTCGATGTCGCACAGCGCGCGGCACGCCCCCTCGACGCACCAGTGCTCGGCCACGCAACCGGCCACAACGGCGCAGGCCTGGCCCGGCCCGGCAGAGCCCGCCAACCCGCAGAACGGAAGCCCTGCCCCACTCAGGTAGCAGTGGGTTCCGTCCCGACATCCGGCGCCGGTCAACGCATCGCAGGTCTGAACCGGGGCGCGGCACAGCCCCTGCCCGTCGCAGGCCATGGAGCTGCCGCAGCTGCCCGCCGTCGAGCAGCGTTGGTAGCAGACCCCCACCCCGGCAGAGCCCTCGAGCGTGTAGCACGCGGTCGAATCGCGCCCGCACGAGTCCGGGTTGGAAGACTCGCACCGCCCGATGCACGCCGGCGCGGCGCTGCCTTCCGTGTCCACACAGATGCCGCTGTCGTCGTTGCCGCAGGGCGCGCCCTGCTCGTCGTCGGCGGCGCAGAAGCCCTGGCAATAGCCGCCGGGAAACTCCAGGAAACAAGCGTCGCCCTGCGCGCAGTCCGTC